>CACZRH010000242.1 GCA_902783455.1 uncultured Lachnospiraceae bacterium
CTGCCGTGAGAGGGCAGCGTCTTAACCGCTTGACCAACGAGCCATACAGCATTTACTAAAATACCATAAGAAAACATAAAAAGCAAGTATTTTTATTCTGTTTTTGACGGTTCTGTGGTAAAATAAATTTATCTTGGGAAAATGCGGGGGCTTGTCGATGATCAGTTCAGAAGAATTATATAAAAGAATTGCGGAATCGCTGCTTATAGATTATACAAGTGTTTATTATGTGGATGCGGTGACCAATGAATACTTCTGGTTTTCCGTGGATCCTGATTTCTTTTCGCTTCGAATTGAACCGAAAGGAGACGATTTTTTCGTTAATATCGTACGGGATGCGAAGCAGGTAATTTATCCGGATGATCTTCATATTTTCTTAGAGGATATGAAGAAGGAAAAATTGCTGGCAGGCATGAAAACCGGACACATGGAACAGATTACCTACCGCATGGTCATTGACGGAAAACCGGTATGGTATTCCCTGAGAATGATTCACCAGATTGGTGATGTGGCAGAAACCGACAGCTATTTTATTCTCGGTGTCATGAATATTGACAAAGAATACCGTGCAAAAGAAAATGCCAAAAAGCTTGCAGATGAACGGGAAATATTTAACCGTATTACGGAAAGTCTGGTCAATCATTATGATCTGCTTTGTTATATCGAAGTAGATACGGGCATTTTTTCAGCATATTCTTCCAACGACTCTTTTGACAGTCTGTTAAATGTTCGAAAGGGAGAAAATTTCTACTCCGATCCGGAACGCTATATTGGAATTGTTTATCCGGAGGACCGCGACCGAATCCTCGGTCATATTGAGAAGGATTATCTGATTTCCACATTGGAAAATCACGGCAGGTTTACGACATCCTTCCGTTTCCTTCAATCTGATCAGAATACCCATTTTGCACGTTTAAACGTAACATGGTCAAAGGATAAAACGCATTTTATTCTCGGCATTGAAAATATCGATAAGGAAATCGAAAAAGAGCAGGAGCATGTGAAGGCGCTCAATATTGCCAATGAAATGGCGAGAAGAGATGAACTTACCGGCATAAAAAATAAAACCGCATATCATGAGCTGGAAGAAGAAATCCAGAAGGAGATGGAGGAAGGAAGGAGTGATCCTTTTGCGCTGGTAATCTGCGACATTAATGATTTGAAACTGATTAACGACACCAGAGGTCATAAGGCAGGAGATGATTATATCATTTATGCTTCCCGTTTGATTTGCAAGATTTTTTCGCACAGTCCTGTTTTCCGGATTGGCGGAGATGAATTCGTAATCCTTTTAACCGGCGAAGATTATGATAACCGGGAAGAGTTACTGAACCGTATCCGTAAGCAGGTCGGTCAGAATCTGGATTCCGGCGAAGGAGTTATTATTGCATGCGGTATGTCCGAATACAACAGAATGGCAGACAGTAAGGTTTCGGATGTCTTTGAACGTGCGGATTTTCTGATGTATGACAATAAAAAAGAGCTGAAAGAAAAATCCATTCTGAAAGAGACATATTCTGTCCGAATGGAGAATTTTGAACGAATTCCGGAGGAGAGAAAAAAGAGACTTGACGATGTGTTTAAGGCGCTCAGCGTGGTTTCGGAAGGAACCTATGTTTATGTCTGCGATATGAAATATGACTTATCGAGATGGTCAAAGAGTGCGGTGGAGACCTTCGGTCTTCCGTCAGAATATATGTATGGTGCCGGTGATATCTGGGAAGAACATATTCATCCGGAGGACAGGGAGGTTTATGCGCTGGGAATAAACGAAATCTTTACTGGAACATCCTATAATCATGATATGCAGTATCGTGCATTGAAAACGAACGGAGAGTATGATTTCTGCAACTGTCATGGCTTTGTGATTAAGGACCGTGACAGTAAAATGGAATATTTTATCGGTACAATCAAAACGCTTGGCGTGAACGGAAATGCCGACACACTGACCGGTTTTCGTAACCAGTATGGTTTCTTTGATGATTTGCGCTACTCCATCGAGAAAAAACGCGAAATAACTGTTTTCCAGCTGGGAATCAATAAATTCTCCGAAATTAATGAAGTATACGGTTATAAATTCGGTAATGTGGTGTTACAGCAGGTTGCCAGACATATCATGGAGTATGTCGGAAACAACGGTACTATTTACCGTATGGACGGAACCAAGTTTGCAATCATTTCTTCCGTCATTACACCGTATCAGATGAATGTGGATTATGAAAAATTCCGGAATTTCTTCCGAGGGAAATTTTATGTGGAAGGACAGTGTATTCCGCTTGAATTTAATGCAGGAGTTCTTACCGTCGATGATTTTGACGTGGATGACCAGACCATTCTGGCCTGCCTGAATTTTGCTTATGATAAATCAAAGCGAAGTAAACAGGGCGATATGGTTGAATTTGATAAGGATTTAAACAAAGGAACCCGTAACCGGATTAAAAAGCTTCATGCGATTCGTTCCTCCATCAGCAATGAATATAAGGGCTTTTATCTTTTATACCAGCCGGTTGTTAATGTGGAAAGTGAGCGGGTATTCGGTGCGGAGGCACTTCTAAGGTGGAAGGATGAGGCGTTCGGCGTTGTTCCTCCGGATGAGTTTATTCCGTTGCTGGAAACGGATTCCATGTTCCCGGAACTCGGCAAATGGATTATCAAAGGAGCAATTCTTCAGGCGAAAACATTCCTTCGGTATAATCCGGATTTTATCATTCATATAAACCTGTCCTATACGCAAATCGAAAAATCGGGGTTTGTCGAGGATGTTATGAATATTCTGAAGGAAACGGCTTATCCGGCGGGGCATTTATGTCTGGAAATTACGGAACGATGCAGACTTCTGGATATGGATTTATTAAAGAATGTGATTGTGAATCTTCGCGGACACGGGATTTTAGTTGCACTGGATGATTTCGGAACGGGATTTTCCTCGCTCGGTACATTAAAAGAGCTTCCCTTTGATATCATTAAGATTGACCGCTCCTTTATTCAGAGAATTGAGGAAGATGAAAACGAGCGTGAAATGATGAAGCATTTTACCGCAATTGCGGCAACCTGCAAGGCAAATGTCTGTGTGGAAGGCGTGGAAACCGAAGGTATGAGGGATATTTTAAGAGAGTATTCGGTTCAGACATTCCAGGGGTATTTTTATGCGAAACCCATGGAAGCGGATGATTTTCTGAATTATATGAAAGAAAAAGGCTGATTTATCCCGTTATTTTGCTAAAAAGAATTGACGGATTGCACAATTAGTGGTATTTTACAAAGGTAACATATGGTAATGAGATGGTGGGCTTCAAAAGAGCCCACCTCTTTTATGCACAGACCAGCAGAAGGAATTTTTTCTGCTGTCGCAGAAAATGCAGGTCGCGCGGCGAGTAGAGTGCGATAAATCGCCCTTACTCGATTGATGCGCACAAAGGTGAATGCTTCGCATTACCTGTGATAGAAAGAGGGGGAACAGTGAGCAGACGCGAAACTTATGAGCAGCGAACGGAGGAAATACTAAAGCCGATTGCTGAGGCTTTCGGAGTAGAGATTTACGATGTTGAATTTGTCAAAGAGGCCGGGGAATATTATCTTCGCGCTTATATCGACAAGGAAGGCGGTGTAAATATCGGGGACTGTGAAGCTGTCAGCAGACGCCTTTCGGACGAGCTCGACATAGAAGATTTTATCGAGGAAGGATATATTCTCGAAGTATCTTCACCGGGGCTTGGAAGAACATTAAAGAAAGACAGACATCTGGAAAAATCAATCGGAGAGGAAGTGGAGATTAAGACTTACAAACCGATTGAAAAACAAAAGGAATTTATCGGCATTTTAAAATCCTTTGACAGTGAGAGCATTACCATTACCGAAGGGGAAAGCGACAGAGTTTTTAACCGTGCCGATATAGCAAAAATTCGTCTGACTTTCGATTTTTAAGAATATTAATCATTATAAACCATGATTAAGAATATAACGGAACCAATCATACAAACAGTTACAAAAGGAGGATATTGCGTACCATGAATAAGGAGTTACTGGAAGCATTAAACACACTGGAAAGAGAAAAGGGAATCAGCAAGGATACCCTTTTTGATGCAATTGAGAATTCGCTTCTTACAGCGTGCAGAAATCATTTCGGAAAGAGCGATGCGGAAAACGTTCGCGTTGAAATCGATCGTGAAACCGGTGATTTCAGAGTGTTTGCCGACAAAACCGTTGTGGAGACCGAAGAGGATGTTATGGATCCCATGATTGAAATCTCTTTGGAGGAAGCACAGAAAATTGCGAAGAAAGCCCAGGTCGGTGATACGATTTCCGTGGAAATCAAATCCAAGGAATTCGGTCGTATTGCAACACAGAACGCAAAGAATGTTATTCTGCAGAAGATTCGCGAGGAAGAAAGAAATGTCATTTACAGACAGTTCCATGCGAAAGAAAATGATATCGTGACCGGTGTCGTTCAGCATTATTTCCAGAAGAATTTAAGCATCAACTTAGGTAAAGCGGATGCGATTTTAAATGAGTCCGAAATGGTAAAAGGAGAGCATTATCGTCCTTCCGACAGAATCAAGGTTTATGTTCTGGAAGTAAAGGCAACCTCCAAAGGCCCCCGTATTCTGGTAAGCCGTACGCATAAGAATTTTGTAAAACGTCTCTTCGAAGAGGAAGTTACGGAAATTAAAGACGGAACCGTTGAAATTAAGAGTATTGCACGTGAGCCGGGCAGCCGTACCAAAATTGCGGTTTATTCCAACAACCCGAATGTGGATCCCGTCGGTGCATGTGTCGGCGTAAACGGTGTCCGTGTCAATGCAATCGTGGAAGAACTCGGTGGTGAAAAAATCGATATCATCAACTGGGATGAGAACCCCGGAAATCTGATTCAGAATGCACTTTCTCCGGCACAGACCGTAGCCGTATTTGCAGATCCCGATGAGAAGAGTGCAAAGGTTGTAGTTCCGGATGACCAGCTTTCCCTTGCAATCGGTAAGGAAGGACAGAATGCCCGTCTTGCAGCAAAACTGACCGGCTATAAAATCGACATCAAGTCCGAAAGCCAGGCGGTGGATGCGGTCGGATTCCGTTATTCCGATTATATCGATGATGAAGAATACGATGAAAATTACTATGAAGGGGAAGGATATTACGACGAAAACGGAGAGTATGTCGGTGAAGCTCTTTATGATGAAAACGGCAATCCCCTTGAAGGATATGAAGAAGGATATGCTGACGGTTCGGAAGTTTCCGGTGAATATGAAGAATATGCCGAGACGGATGAAAACAGTGAAAATACCGAAGAATCCGATGGTTCTTCAGATGATTCCTCCTCTGATGATGAACAATAATAAATCGCTTCGTAAGGAGTATTTTTGTGATGAATAGAAAAATTCCCCAAAGACAATGTGTCGGCTGCGGAGAAATGCATGAAAAAAAGAATATGATCCGTGTCGTGAAAACCGCAGAGAATGAGTTTTGTCTGGATGAAACGGGGAAGAAAAACGGAAGAGGAGCATATATTTGCAGGAATGCGGAATGCCTGCAGAAGGCCATGAAAAATCACGGGCTTGAGCGCTCGTTTCATACGGGTATTTCCGCAGAGATTTATGATGCATTAAAAACGGAGTTTGAGAAAATTGAAAAAGGATGAAATATTATCCCTGTTAGGTCTTTGTGCGAAAGCCGGAAGGATAAAGCACGGAGAATATCAGGTGGAACAGGCCGTTAAGGGAAATCAGACATTTTTAGTGATTATCGCAACAGACGTTTCCGAAGGTTCCCGAAAAAAATATCGTGACATGTGTGCATATTATAAGGTGCCGATTTACGAGTATGGAACAAAAGAGGAACTGGGGCGGGCCATCGGAAAGGAGTTCAGAGCTTCCGTGGCGATTACGGATGAAGGATTTGCCAAAGGCATCATAAAGAAATTAGAATCAAGGGAGGAACATAGATGAAGGTTAGCGATCTTGCGAAAGAATTGGAAATTAATTATAAAGAGATTCTTGCATTTCTTCAGGAAAAAGGACTGGATTACAAAGGTGCGACCAAGAAATTAAGCGACGAAGAAGTCGCAATGGTAAGAAGCGCTTTTTCCAAAAAATCCGTGAAAACGGAAAAGCAGGAAGAAAAGAAAGAAGTTAAAGAGGATAAACCGGCTGAAGCGGTAAAACAGGTCAAAGAGAATACCGCACCGAAAGCAGAAGCAAAGCCTGCAGCCGTAAAACCCGGTGAAGAAAAAACGAAACCCCAGATGCAGCCGCGTCCGCAGGGAGCAGCACCTGCCGGAGATGTCAGAAGACCCGCTCCGGGACAGGAACCGGTAAAGAAGAAAAAATCAACCATTATTATGGTCGGGAAAAATATTCCGCAGCAGAAACCGAACGCACCGCAGGGACAAAGACCCCAGGGCGTTCAGCAGGGTGCCAGACCGGCAACACCGCAGGGTGGTCAGCCCGGTCGTTTAATCAAACCCACCACACCGCCTTCTGCAGCACCGGCAGTAAACTTTGTGCCGGAAAACAAGAATCATGTAAAATCTACGGAGCAGAAAAAGCCGTTAACGGCTAAACCGGAATCCGCATCCGCGCCTTCTGCAACACCGGCTGCAGCACCGGCTCCCGCAGCGAGACCGGAAGCGGAAAAGCCGAAGGAAAATGTTGCGGTTTCCACACCTGATAAAACAGGAAATACCGTTCCCGTTAAAAAGGATGTTCCACAGAGAAAACAGGATCTTCAGGGCAACAGACAGCCGCAGAACAATGACCGCCCGAGAAATAATGACAAGCCGTTTAACCGTAACGATAACCGTCCGGTGAATAAGAATCGTGACGATAACCGTTTCCAGAACGGATCCCGTCCGCAGGGACAGGGCGGATTTAACTCCCGTCCGGGTCAGAATCCCTTTAAGAAGGATGAAGGGGACGGAGAAAAACGTTTCATGAGAAAACCTCAGGGAGGTAAAATCTTTACTGCAGATGCACCTTCCGCAGATAACAGAAGAAACGATAATAAGCGCAGAAATAACGCGAAAGATAAGGACCGTAAAAACGGAAAAGACTTTTTATACGAAGATGAAGGCAATATGAAGGGCGGAAAGGGCAAGTCCAAAGTAGGTGCTTTCATTAAGCCTGAAAAGAAGCCGGTAGTGGAAGAAGAGGAAATCAAAGTAATCACGGTTCCCGATGAAATCACCATCAAGGAACTGGCAGATAAAATGAAAATCCAGGCCAATGTCATTATTAAGGATCTTTTCTTAAAGGGTGAGATGGTAACTCTGAATGATACGATTCCTTTCGAAAAAGCCGAGGAGATTGCCATGGAACATGACATTCTCTGTGAAGCGGAAGTGAAAGTAAACGTAATCGAGGAACTCTTAAAAGAGGAAGAGGATCCCACGGAAGTTCTTACTGACAGACCTCCCGTTATCTGCGTTATGGGTCATGTAGATCATGGTAAAACATCCCTTTTGGATGCGATTCGAAAGACGCATGTAATCCAGGGAGAAGCAGGCGGTATTACACAGCATATCGGTGCTTACATGGTGAACGTTACCGATCCGGAAACCGGAAAGGACCGCAAGATTACATTCCTGGATACTCCCGGACATGAAGCATTTACCGCAATGCGTATGCGTGGTGCAAACTCAACCGATATCGCAATTCTTGTGGTTGCGGCAGACGACGGTGTTATGCCCCAGACAAAAGAAGCAATTAACCATGCGAAAGCGGCAGGAGTGCCGATTATCGTAGCGGTTAACAAGGTAGATAAAATCGGCTTTGATTTCAATGATAAATCCAAGACCATGGATTCCTATCCCGGAATTGCCAAATTAATCCGTGAGCTTGCTGACGAGCATTCCCTTTTGTGGGAAGAATGGGGTGGTGAAACAATTTTTGCCCCAATCAGTGCAAAGCAGGGACAGGGAATCAGTGAGCTGCTTGAAATGATTCTTCTTTCCGCGGATATGATGGAATTAAAAGCAAATGCAAACCGTCAGGCAAGAGGTCTGGTAATCGAGGCACAGCTTGATAAGGGACGCGGTCCGGTTGCAACCGTACTTGTGCAAAAGGGTACTTTGCATGTCGGCGATTTTATATCGGCGGGTGAGGCACACGGTAAGGTTCGTGCGATGGTTGCCGACAACGGAAGACGAATCAAGGAAGCAACTCCTTCCACACCGGTAGAGATTCTCGGTCTTAACGATGTTCCCGGTGCAGGTGAAATCTTTATTGCGCATAAGACCGATAAGGAAGCAAAGAGCTTTGCGGATACCTTTATCGCGCAGAACAAAGTGAAGAAGATTTCGGATACCAAGAAGAAGATGAATCTGGATGATCTCTACAGCCAGATTCAGGCCGGTAACTTAAAGGAACTCAATCTGATTATCAAAGCGGATGTTCAGGGTTCCGTGGAAGCAGTTAAGGAGTCTTTGGAGAAGCTTACCAACGAAGAAGTTGTAGTAAAAGTAATCCACGGCGGTGTCGGTGCAATTAACGAATCCGACGTTGTGCTTGCTTCTGCAGCGAAAGCGATTATTATCGGTTTCAATGTCCGTGTCGACAATATGGCAAAGGATACGGTTGAACGTGAAGGTGTTGATGTTCGTCTGTATGATGTCATTTATAAGGCCATCGAGGATGTTGAGAGTGCAATGAAGGGTATGCTGGAGCCGGTTTACGAGGAAAAAATTCTCGGTCATGCCGAAGTCCGCATGATTTTCAAGGCTTCCGCAATCGGAAATATCGCAGGATGCTTTGTGCTTGACGGAACGTTTGAAAGAGACTGCTTAATCCGTATTACCCGTGGCGGAGAGCAGATTTATGAAGGAAAGCTTGCATCCTTAAAGAGAGAAAAGAATGATGCCAAGGAAGTAAAGGCCGGATTTGAATGCGGTATGGTATTTGAAAACTTCGGCGGCATGGAAGAACTTGATATCGTGGAAGCATACAAGATGGTGGAAGTTCCGAGAAGTTAATGGAGATTATTAATCAGAATGCGTAAAAACAGTATTAAAAATACAAGAATC
Organism: uncultured Lachnospiraceae bacterium; assembly: GCA_902783455.1. GTDB lineage: Bacteria > Bacillota > Clostridia > Lachnospirales > Lachnospiraceae > UBA3766. The sequence continues at coordinate 9,014 of CACZRH010000242.1, forward strand.
AACAAAGAAGTCATGCGTGCACTTGCCGAAATCATCCGTACCGAGATTAAGGATCCGAGACTGGACCCCTTAACCAGTGTGATGAGCGTTGAGGTAGCACCGGATTTGAAAACATGCAAGGTGGAAGTGTCCGTCTTAGGCGATGAGGCACACAAAGAAGATACACTGACAGCACTTCGTTCGGCATCCGGGTATATCCGGACGCTGCTTGCAAAAAAAGTGGATCTTCGCAATACACCGGAGCTTACGTTCCATCTGGACAATTCCACCGAATACGGAATTGAAATGATGGCAAAAATCGATGCCGTAATGGAAGAGCAAAGAGCGAAAGCTGCGCTCAGAGGGGACGAGGATGAAACCTGATTTTAATCTCATTGAAGAATGCGCTGATGCTAAAAATATCATTGTTACAGGTCATATCAAGCCGGACGGAGACTGCATCGGTTCCACGATTGCGCTGACGCTATATTTAAAAAAGCAGTTGCCGGATGCCAATGTACGGCTTGTGATCGAAAAGCCGGCACCCTGTTTTGACAGCGTAAAAGGGATTGATCTTCCGGAACCCGATTATGCGGGAAATCCGGATGAAACGGATGTCTGCATTGTGCTTGATACGGTTGCGGATCGTATCGGAAATGCGGAAAGGTTTTTCAAGGCCGCAAAAAAGACGATTAATATCGATCATCATATCAGCAATGCATCCGGCTCAGCGATGTTAAATTACGTGGATCCGAAGGCTTCCTCTGCCAGTGAACTGGTATACCGGATCATCGGGGAAGATGGTCTTGATGAAGAGATTGCCAAATATATTTATCTTGGAATTGCGCATGATACAGGCGTTTTCCGGTTTAATAATACCTCTCCCGAGACGCTTCGGGCGGCTGCGTTTTTAATCGGTTTCGGTTTTGATTTTTCCGATTTGCTGGAAAAAACCTATTATGAAAAAACGTATGAACAGGCTGTTATCGTTGCCGATATCGTCCGGAATTCGAAGAATTTCTGCGACGGAAAGGTGGTATACGGATCCGTCGGATATGAGGAATTCTGCGAAAAAAAATTATCGCCGAATGATTTTGACGGTGCCATTAATGAACTTCGCATTATCAAAGGCTGCGAATGTGCGATTTTTATGTATCCGATGAATGAGGCGACCTATAAGGTTTCGCTTCGAAGTATCGGAACCGTGGATGTTTCCTTAATCAGCCAGTCGTTCGGCGGCGGCGGACATATGAGAGCTGCAGGATTCTATTTAAAGGGAACCAGAGAAGAAATTCTGGATAAGATTTTAACGGCAATCTGCGAACAGACAGGCTGGAACCGTTAGGATGGACGATAAATAATACCGGCATTAATTTTACTATGGACGGAATAATAGTAGTCAATAAGGAGCAGGATTATACCTCGTTTGACGTGGTGGCAAAGCTCCGTGGAATTTTAAAACAGAAAAAAATGGGACATACCGGAACGCTTGACCCGATGGCAACGGGAGTGCTTCCGGTTTGTTTAGGTGCGGGAACAAAGCTCTGTGACATGATGACGGACTCCAAAAAGATTTACCGGGCCGTGATGCTTCTCGGTAAGGATTTTGATACGGAGGATGTGACGGGAGAACTGCTTGCAGAGTCTGAAGTAAATGTGACAGAGGAAGAAATAAAGCATGCCGTCAAAGGATTTATCGGGGAAATTGAGCAGCTTCCGCCCATGTATTCCGCCGTAAAGGTGAATGGAAAAAAGCTCTGTGATTATGCCAGAGCGGGAAAAGAAGTGGAAAGGAAGCCTCGAAAGGTAACCATCCACGAAATAGAAATCGAAGAAGTCAGTCTTCCTCTTGTTACAATGAAGGTGACCTGCTCAAAGGGAACTTACATCCGGACACTGTGCAGGGAAATCGGTGAAACGCTCGGATGCCATGGCTGTATGCAGAGCCTTGTCCGGATTTATACCGGCGGTTTTTCGATTGAAGAAGCAAAGACAATCGATGAAATCGAGAAATATCGTGACGAAGGCAGATTGGATGAAATCCTTTACGGAGTGGATTCGTTCTTTAAGGAATATCCGGAAGCGGTTGTATATGAGGAAAGCGAACTTTATGCGGATAACGGAAATCCGATGAAACCGGCGGAATTTACCGTTTTGCCCGCAGGTGTTATAAATGACGGCAGAATCCGGGTTTACCGGCAGGACGGTTTTTTTTACGGAATTTACCGGTATGATGCGAAGAAGGATATTTTTAAACCCGAGAAAATGTTTTTTGCAAAATGATTACTCTTGTTAACAGTTACAACTATATAGAGGGTGATACCGCGGTTGCCATCGGAAAATTCGACGGACTGCATATCGGCCATGATCGGATCTTAAAAAAACTTTCGGAATGGAAAAAGAAGGGTTTAAAGACTGTTTTACTTTCCTTTGACCCAAGCCCCGATGTGTTCTTCTGGCGGATGGAGGATACCGAATTATTAAGTAAAACCGAAATGGAGGAGCGCCTTTCGGGGTACGGAATCGATTATCATCTGATTCTTTCTTTTACAAGCGAACTGGCACAGATGAGTCCTGCGGATTTTCTTTCTGAAATCCTGGATAAAAGACTTCATGTAAAGCAGATTGTGGCAGGGGAAGATGTTTCATTCGGATTTAAGGGAAGAGGCAATGCGGCTTTTTTGAAGGAAAAATCCAAAGAGGGCAAAATCGGCTGCCAGATTATACCGAAGCTTACGGTGGACGGAATAGAGGTTTCTTCTTCGAGAATCCGCGAATGCATTAAAGCAGGAGAAATTGCAAAGGCAAACGAGCTTTTGGGATATCGTTATTCGTTTACCGGAATCATTGAAGAAGGAAAGCATCTCGGCCGGACGTACGGAATTCCGACGGTCAATTTTTTCCCGGAAAAGAAAAAGATTCTTCCGCCGAAGGGTGTTTATTTTTCAAGGGCTTTTATCCGCGGGGAACAGTATTTTGCAATGACAAATATCGGATTAAGACCGAGTGTAGAAGAAAACACCCATTCCGCTGACGGGAAAAAGGGCATTAATTTAGAATCCTATCTCTTTGGAAATCCGGGCGAATTATACGGCGAAATCTGCAGAATCGAATTATGCCATTATCACAGACCGGAGAAAAAATTTGATTCACTGGATCTTTTGGTAGAGCAGCTTTTAACGGATAAAGAAATCTGTGCGGAATATTTCGAAATCCTCTGAGTTTTTGCGAAATGAAGGATAAAAACGGACGCTAAAACGATCATTACAATTGGGAATCATTTTTAATGACATTGTCGTAATGTAAAATACAATGAACAGAAATTACAAAAAAAAACCTGCCGCCGGATAAATACTGTCTGATTTAACAAAAAGAAAAAAAGCGGAAAAAAATGATTGAAATATAACCCGTTTTCCCATACCATAGATATGGGAAAGCGGTTTTTTATCGAAAAATCATAAATCCGCTTCCAAATCCACTGACTGTTGGGAGTATTTTGATGTCAAAAGGAGAAATCTTTACAATTGCGCTTTCTCTGCTTGCGGGACTCGGTCTTTTCCTGTTCGGTATGAAGACCATGAGTGACGCCATAGAGAAAACGGCCGGCGCAAAGCTTCGTCCTATTCTGGAAAAATTTACTTCCAATAAATTCTTAGGACTGATTGTCGGTGCTGTTTTTACCGCACTGGTTCAGTCATCCTCCGCCTGTACCTCAATGGTTGTCAGCTTTGTAGATTCCGGGCTGATGAGTCTGTATCAGGCAGTCGGCGTTATCATGGGTGCCAACATCGGTACCACGATTACCTCACAGCTCGTTTCCTTCGATTTGGAACACTATGCGCCGTTGTTTCTGGCAATCGGTATCATTCTTTTTATGTTCATAAAAAAGGAAAAAATCAACCGCTTCGGCGAGATTATTGTCGGATTCGGTGTTTTATTCCTTGGAATTTCCTTAATGGGAGATGCGGTGGAACCGCTGAAGGAGAGTGTGGAAGTACAGCATATGTTTGCATCACTCAGCAATCCCTTCCTTGCACTTTTAATTGGCTGGCTTGTTACCGGCATTATTCAGAGTTCTTCCGTTACGGTCAGCATTATCGTAGTACTTGCCAGCAAGGGCATGTTTAATGAAAACCTGCTCATTTGTTTATATATCATTCTCGGATGTAATATGGGTGCCTGCATGACAGCGCTTTTGACTTCCCTTTCCGGTAAAAAAGACGCAAAGCGTGCAGCCATGATTCATTTTCTGTTTAACCTGTTCGGTTCCGTGCTGATGTTTATTCTGCTTTCCGTATTCGGAGACTGGATGAAGCATCTGCTTTTCGATATTATTTCGAAAGGACATGCGGGAAATTATATCGCGAACTCCCATACGATTTTTAAAATTGTTCAGGTGGCAATCATTTTCCCGTTCTCTTCACTGCTTGTTAAAGCAACCTATCTGGTTATTCCCGGTGAGGATAAGGGAAAGGTTCACTACGGCGACAGCTTCAAACTTCAGTATATCGGAAGCCGTACGGTATTTAACCCGGCAACGGCAGTGGTTGCGGCACAGAACGAAATCGAGCGTATGGCATCTTTGGCATCCGATAATCTGAACCGATCCATGAATGCTTTGATTACCATGGATTCGGATACCATCTCGGAGGTATTTGAGGTGGAGAAAAATATCGATTTCCTAAGTCACGAGATTACCGATTATCTGGTCCGTTTAACCCAGATGACAATGCCAATCGAAGACCTTCGAAATATCGGCGGTCTGTTCCATGTAGTCAATGATGTCGAAAGAATCGGTGACCATGCGACTAACATTGCGGAAGCGGCACAGAAGAGGAAGGATAAAGATATTAAATTCACCAAGGACGGTGTAAAAGAGCTGACAGAAATGATGAATGCCGTCAATGACAATATGCATTTGTGCATTGAAATGTTTGCGACCAGAAATGATGATCATTTGAAGGAAATAGAAGATTTGGAAGAAAAAGTCGACCGGATGGAGCGGGACATTCAGGATTCCCATATCGAGCGTCTGACAAGAGGAGAGTGTTCTCCGGAATCCGGTATTATCTTTAATGATATTGTCGTTGGTCTCGAACGTGTCTGTGACCATGCAACAAATATTGCTTATTCGGTTGTAAAGAGTAACCAGTAAGGAATCCATCATATTTTAAGAAGGATACCGTACTTTTTTAAAACGAAAACAAAAATGCGTCGCAAAAAGCGGCGCATCTTTTATGGAACCGGTGGGATTCGAACCCATGACCTCTGCGTTGCGAACGCAGCGCTCTCCCAACTGAGCTACGATCCCTTATTTGAACTGTCTGTTGACTAAGTTATGATAAAATATTATTTCCAAACAGTCAATAGATTATTGAAAAGACGAAGAATTCAAAAAAAGGTTTACACAGACCGGAAAGTGTGGTATTGTAGATAGGTATGCGAGACTTTCACACAGTGATTCGGACACTCCGACCATTTGCTTTGTGAAAGCCTGAAACAAATTATTATTTAGGAGGATTAAGAAATGATTTCCAAAGAAGCAAAACAGGCAATTATCAATGAGTATGCACGCAGCGCAGGTGATACCGGTTCACCGGAAGTTCAGATTGCGATTCTTACTGCTAGAATCAAAGAAATCACCGAGCACATGAAAGAGAATCCCAAGGATTTCCACTCCAACCGCGGACTTCTTAAATTAGTAGGTCAGAGACGTGGTCTTCTGGATTATCTTAAGAGGAAAGATATCAACAGATATCGTGCACTGATTGAAAAGCTCGGCTTAAGAAAGTAATCAAAAACAACTTAAAAAGGCGGACAGAATATGTCCGCCTTTCTTTACTGTTTAAGGACAGTAAAAAAATTGGTTATTTAAAATTAAATTTTGGTAACTAAGCGGTCTTAAGCGTTGCCGTAATTACAGGCAATGTTTTGCTCCGAGACCACTGTAGAGTATGCAATGAGGCTTGCTTATTGTAAATTCTGCAGTAGTTTCGGCAAAAGACCGCTTGAAATAAAAAATTTCAGGAAAAGGAGAAATGTTATGAGCAAAGAATTCAAAACATTCAGTTTGGAACTTGCCGGACGTA
>CACZRH010000243.1 GCA_902783455.1 uncultured Lachnospiraceae bacterium
AATTGTGTAATGAGATGCGAGACCGGATTCGGGAAAACCGTTACGGGGATTTTGAAACCGTTTTTCCAAACTCCGGAAGAAGGTGCAAGGACGGCTATTTTTCTTGCTACGGACGAATCCGTAAAAGATATAACGGGTGAGTACTTTTATAAATGCAAAATTGCAAAATCATCAAAACGTTCCAAGGATATGGAACTTGCCGGCAGGCTGTATGAATTCAGTGAAGAATTAATTGCCGGGAAAAGGAGAGATGAAAAATGAAAATCAAATGTGAGTATTGTGAAAATTATTTTGACGATACTTTGGAGCAGTGTCCGCATTGCGGGGCTCCGAACAAAAATGTCCGTCGGAGTACGGCGGACCAGCCTGTAACCATAGAAGAACTGAAGGAGTGGTATACCAGGCAGGGACTTCCGCCCGCGGAAGTGACAAGATTTTTTATCGGAGAAGATTACAAGGATCCGAAGGCATTCGGTATCTATAAAGATGCGAATACCGGCAATTTCGTCGTATATAAAAACAAGGCCGACGGATCACGTGCAGTCAGATATGAGGGCACGGATGAGGCATTTGCGGTAAATGAGATTTTTATGCGTCTGAAGCAGGAAATACTGGAACAGAAGGCGCATAACCTGAAATCCGGTTCGAAAGCAAATTCTTCCGGAAACGGAGGAGCCGAAACGAGTACATCCCAGACATCGAAAACGGGCAAATCCTCGAAACCATCAAAAATAACCATCATAATTCTGATAGCCATATTTGGTCAGGGAATATTCGTTGTCGCTTTTACGATATTCTCTCTGATAAGCGGGATGGTTCAGGGCATTAATATTCCAAATACGGGTTATTACCAAAAGGACGGTCAGACGTACTATTATTATTCGGAGTCAAACCGTAATGGCTGGGCGGTATATGACAATAATGACTGGGTTGAAACCGAAGTAAACGGTGAGCTCACAAAATGGAAAACGGCAAAACCTTACTTTCAGGGAAATGACTTTAATGCAGGACTCGGGACATCGGATTTTACGCAGAGTCTTTTGTATGATGATGTTCTGCATGAGTCTTCGAAGGGTTATTACAGGGTTGACGACAGAGACTATTATTTTCTGCCCTCCGTATACGGCGGCTGGTTTTATTACGATGAAAGCAGTTCGGACTGGTTTCCGACAAGCAAAGACGAGCTTCCCGCGGATTTAAAGCACAGTTCTACCGCGCAGAATTTCTGGTATACACCGACATGGGACAGTAATACACAAATCAAAGATTTTGAGACTACATCCTACTATTCGGAATACGAGGATAAAACTGCCTCGCATAGTGACAGTGGCGGCGATTACAGTTGGGATTCGGGAGATTCCTGGGATTCAGGCACAACCGACTGGGACTCTGACTGGTAAAAAGCTGTTAAATATAGTAACTACAAAACAGGTGATTTAATCGCTCAATTTGTGGATAGGGACGGAAAGATTCTTGCCATTGTCGACGGAGCCAGAATAGCGGAGTACCAGACGACGGTAGACGCTCTTTTGGGTGAATAATTGTATTTACCACTCATTTTGAAAATATGGGAACAGGATGTGGACATGAAAATTGGAATAATCGGTTCAGGTACAATTGCTAATGTAATGGCTGGCACAGTTGCGCAAATGGATGGGGTAACAAACTATGCGGTTAGTTCCAGAGATCTTTCCAAAGCGAAAAATCTGGCAGAAAAACACGGATTTTCCAAGGCATACGGAAGTTATGAGGAACTGCTGGATGATCCGGAAGTGGAACTCGTTTATATTGCATTACCGCACTCAGGTCATCATGAGTGGACACTGAAATCTCTATGTGCAGGGAAGCATGTTTTATGTGAAAAGGCTTTTGCCGTAAATGAAAAACAGACAAGGGAAATGATAGAAATGTCGGAAAAGACCGGGCTGTTACTTGCAGAAGCCATTTGGACCAGATATATGCCGTCGCGCTTTATTTTGGAAAAAATTCTGGAATCCGGAGAGATTGGCAGACTCCGAACGGTATCGGCCAATCTCGGATACCGGATTGACCATGTGGAACGTCTGATTCGTCCGGAACTTGCAGGAGGAGCATTGCTCGATCTTACGGTATATCCTTTAAATTTTGCAAGTATGGTATGGGGAGACGATATTCGAAGAATATCGGCATCCTGTGTGAAAACTGAAAGTGGAGTGGATGGTCAGGATAATGTCATGCTGGAGTATCAGGATGACCGCATGGCTAACTTGTTTACTACAATTTATACGCAAACAAACCGTCTGGGATTAATCTGTGGCACGGAAGGGTATATAGAGGTTGAGAATATCAATAATCCGGAAGAAATACGAGTTTATAAGCCCGGTCAGGACGGGTGGAAACTGAAATCCCGTATCGGGGTGCCAAAACAGATTTCCGGATACGAATATGAAGTTTATGCTTGTGTCAATGCGATTAAAGAAGGAAGGATTGAATGCCCGGAAATGCCACATTCCGAAACCATTCAAATCATGTGCCAGATGGACAGAATACGGGAGCAGTTCGGGATTCGGTTCCCTTTTGAATAATTGAAATACAAAGTGGCATCTAAACAGAATTATGGATTTTCGTTATCGACAGTTAGATACAGATAAATACGGATAAATAACACCTTCCCGCAAGCCTTATTAGATATGGACTTGCGGGATTTTTTTGCCCTTTTTTATCATGCTTTATGATATAATAACTTTATATGGATTTATGAAGCATCGGGGTGTGGAGGAGAAATGGTACGAGAGCTCAAACAATCGGAAATAACGGCTTTTATTGATTTTGGAGACCGGCTTTATTCAAAGGATCCGAATTATACTCCTTTTATGCGCGGGTCTTTGAAAAAAACCATCAGGAAACTGGTATTTGAAGAGAAAAAATATAAGGCCTTGGTCAGTGTGGATGAAGCCGAAAAGATCAGGGGCAGAATTCTTTTGACGAAGGGGAAGAGCAAGCAGTTAAAATCGGATCATTGCGGATTCTTTTCACATTTTGAAGTTGCCGACGATTTTGATGCGTTTCGGGAGCTTATGGCTTATGCCGAAGAAACGGCAGCAGCAATGGACTGCGAATACCTGGTCGGAAGCTATTTTTTAGATGATCCGGATGACAAAAGAGGCATTGTGGTTTCAGGCTTTGAGTATCCTTCGATGATTCTGACATCCTATAATCCGCCATATTACGGCAAATATTTTGAGCGTGCGGAATATTTAAAACTAACGGATACGTTTGAATATGAAGCAAAAATAGATCCGAAGAAGATGGAATTAATTGAAAAAGCAGCAACTGTTGCGATGGAACGGAGCAATTTATATGTTTCCCGGGTTGACTTTAAGAATATTGAAAGAGACATCAAAGATGTGCATGAAATTATGACCCGTGCTTCCACGGAAGCGATTTTTGAGGTTGTCCCGACGGAGGATGAAATAAGACATATTTTTGAGGACTGGAAAACCTTTATTAATCCGGATTTTGCATTGGTTGTAAGAAGAAAAGAGGACGACAGCCCGGTTGGCTTTACCCTTTCGATTCCCGACTATAACGAACTGATACGTAAAATGAACGGGCGGATGAATCCGAAATCATTGTTTATTTATCTGACGCAGAAAAATAAACTCTTCGGACTTCGCGGCATGCTTCAGTTCGTTGTTCCCGAGTACCAGAAGAAAGGTGTTATTCTGATACTGTATCATGAGACGAAAAAGGCGATGGATCAGCATCATATTCAAAGAATGACACTTGGAACAATCACAGAAATGAACGAGAACTCAAACGGTGTCATACAGGCGGCCGGTGGAGAATTATCCCGTATTTACCGCGTTTATTATAAGGAGCTGAAATAGATACAACCGAGGGGGAATAACATCCAATGGTACTCACGATAATTGATATATTTTTTGTTTTTATAATGTCTTTTCTGATTTTGAAATACAGCAGGACAAAGGCAGTCTCTTTTCTGGGAACGGTAGGAACTGCTTATGTGATCGGAATACTGTATTCCATCATCGTTTTCGTTTTCAGGAAAGTCGGGGTCTTTGAATCCCGTGATACAACGGCTTTGGAACTGCTTGGTTATCTTGGGATTGCCGTAGGAATTCCGCTTTTACTGTTTTCGAGTAATGTCAAATATGTTTTCAAATTATCGGGGAGAGTTTTTCAGGCATACATGCTCTTAATTGCTTCTGCGGTTATTGTCAGTATTGTATGGTTTTTATTCTATACCCGTAACATCACTGACGGGGATATTCTGACGGGAATGGCCGTCGGATTGTATTCCGGCGGAACGGTAAATTTAAATGCCGTGGCCGGTTTCTTCCGTCTGGATCAGCAGACGATATTTATGGCAAATCTCTCGGATATGATCTTCGGCGGAATATTTTATGTATTCCTGCTTTTTGGAGCAAAGCCGTTTACCGGATTACTATTAAAAAAGGGTCAGAAGGAGGAAATTCTTCCAAACGTGGAACTTTCGGCAGAAGACGAAGTAGGGCGGTTCAATATGAAAAGCCCCGGAGTAATCAGAAATTTTTTTCTGTCCATATTGATCGTTGTGATATCTGCAGGGGTCGGATTTGCTATTTTTCTTTTGAATGGGAAAAAGGAAGGGACACTTATCGACTGCCTTCTTCCGGCAATTCTTATCGGAACTGCGATTCTGGGACTGGCGGCTTCCTTTATTCCGAAGGTTAGTTCCGTGAAAGAAAACGGCACTATGGGGCAGTTTTTTGTAACGGTATTCTGCTGTGCGGTGGCTTCCATGTTTGATTTTACGAATTTCGGTGTCGTAACTTTGAAACTGTTTATTCTGTATTCCGGAATTACGGCCGGCATTTTTCTGATTCATTTACTGCTCTGCCGACTGTTTAAGATTGATTCCGAAACAATGATTGTCACTTCGACGGCAGGGATATACGGTCCTGCATTTATTCCCGGAGTTACCAAGGCAATCAATGCGGAATACCTCCTTGCGGGGGGACTTATAACAGGGTCTTTGGGATATGCGATTGGAACGTTCCTCGGAATTTTGGTTGTTTGGCTTTGCAGATTATTTTAAATATTTATTTGATTTTAATGGAATCCTGAAACGGGAATTTGCAGAAAGGGATGGAACATGATTATTAAATGCCCAAATTGTAATGGTGCGTTGGAATATGATATTGAGCAGGGGCTTTTGTACTGTAAATTCTGTGGTTCTTTCTTTCAGTCGAAGGAGTTGGATTTACCCGAAACGAATCCGGATGATGAAGAAAACTCATCCGGAACAGGGGCAATGCCGGAGGATGAAGAAATAGAGATTGATCCGGAGATTCTGGCTGCGACACAGGAACTGAATGAATCATTTCTGGGAAATACGGACAATCCGACGGAACATACAATCGTGAAATATGATTCCATGCAAAGTATTTCCAATGCTGCATCGAAGGCCAGAAAGCGTGGAACAACGGGTAATATACTCTATGACATTCCGCCCGAACAAAGAGAATGGAACCGGAACCGGATTTATAAACAGCAGAAAACACTACATGATACATATGAAAAACGTCAGAAGGATTATACGAAGTCGTTTACCGGAACCAGTTTCGCGAATCTGACTCAGGAGGAAATCGAAAATCGCCGGAAACAGATTTGGGAAGATGAAAAGAAAAAAGAAGAGCAGTTAACGGAAATATCCACCAAAGATTTTTCCGGTGGAAACGAAAAAGGTGAGAAAGTTCAAAGACAGAACATCGATTTTTATACAAAGAATTTTGATAATACCATCTCCGGGACGGTGCCGAAGAAGAAAAAAAGAGTCCTTTATACCGCTTCCGGAGCGCGAATCATACGGGATATGGGAGGCATTTTATTAACCACGGATATTCCGCCGGAAGAGGAAACTGCCACGATTGACAATAAAATCTACACCTGTACCTCCTGTGGTGCAGAGCTTGCATTGACGGGTACCGAAATTTCTTCTTTTTGTTCTTATTGCGGACAACCGACCATCGTTTTTGACCGTATGGAAAAGACAGCAATGCCGGATTCCATCATTCCTTTTGTGATTACGAAGGAGGAGGCTTTAAAGAAGATTCAAAACCGTTTGAAAAAGGGTCTTTTAATTCCGGATAAAGTAAAGAAATTCGAAGTGGAACGTTTAAGAGGAATTTATATTCCGTACTGGCTCTTTGATGCCGATTATGATGACAGCATGGTCATTAAATCCCATGTGAAGACAGGAAATACCGCCGTAGCAACAAGGTATTATAGGATAAACAGTCACTGTAATTTGTTTTATTATCCCGTGGATGCATCGAAGAATTTAAACGACAAATTGTCCAGAAAATTGGAACCGTATGATTACAGCGGTTTGCGGCCGTTTAATATTGCCTATATGTCCGGATTCTATTCCGACCGGTTTGATATGCCGGCGGATACCATGATGATGACAGCCATGTATCGTGCGCAAAGTCAGATGTGCGAACTGGCTTCCTCGGATATACCAGGGGAAGATCAGGAGATTGTGGAAAGTGCTCCTGCATTTCACGTAAAAAAGAAGTATTACATTATGCTGCCGGCCTGGTTTATGACCTTTCGATACGAGGGAATGCCTTATACCCTTATGGTAAACGGGCAAAGCGGAAAGGTTGTGGGGGCAGTTCCCTTTTCCAAAAAGAAACTGTACGGACTGGTAGCGGGATTATCTGCTCTATGCTGCATCGTTACCGTTCCTTTGGGAATTTTTCTGATAACAAAAATAATTCCCATTTTCGGTACTCTTAGCGTATTGATTGCATTCCTGATTATTTTGGCTGTATTATTTATCATCGGCTGGGGCAATATCAGGAAATACAAGCATAATATGGAACTGGCGGCAGAGAGTAAGTTTACGAATTATGTAAAGGAAAGGCAGGACAAACAATCATGATGATAGCAATCGGCGTTTTAATCGGATTGTTGCTGGGATTGGGAATTGCTTTTGTAATAAGTTCCGTTATTTTGAAAAAATCAAACGATTTCGGCGACAGTACTGCATCTTTGGAACAATATACAGGATATGACCCGGTTGAAATCACGAACCAGGGACAGATTATATATGATGAATGAAATGAATTTATTTTTTATAATATTTACTCGAATATGTTGGACATCTGTTGGACAGACTGTTGTAAAGTAGTATCTGAACGTGGACATAATGCGAAAAGCAATACCGATTAGTGTAATTTAGGGGGTAGAAAGATTATGGCCGGAAATAATAATGAAATTTATTTGGGCACGGAATATGCGGGAAATAAAGAAAAATTCAAAAGCCTGAAGGCATATTATGAATGGTATAAAACGGTACCCAGAGAGAAGGTAGAAGACAGAGTCCAGCCGGCTTTCAGGGTGCCCGGATTCAGTACGGAAACTTTTCGTGACACTATGCGGGAAAACGGCTGGAAAGCGGCTTCCGATGAAGAACTGATTGATGCAATTGATAACGCGTTTTGTGAGTTTCAGGCACCATACTACAGAGAAGGGACTGCACCGGAACTGGAATGCCTGTTCACGGATTTAATGTATTTTAAAGTGGAATCCTATGAAGACAGAGAGACTTTTTTGAATTTATTCAAAGAAGCAATTCATACTGTAAAAGACGCTCAGTATGACCATGACGAGAAGGCAACCAGACTTCTTTCGGCAATAGAAAAAGCTGAAAAAAATGTCAGAAGTCAGGAAGATTTCGAGCTTGCGAAGCAGAAATACGAAGAAGACGAGGCGGCAAAAGAGGAAGCAGAAGAGGAAAGGTTCCGGAAGTATAAAGGACGCTTTTCAGAACACCGTCCTGTCAGCAGCTATGATGAAGACAGTTTTATGTGGAGTGCAAGAAACATCGGTATGCGTTCCTTAACCGAGAATTCCCTCCTGCGTAAACTGTACCGTGCAGCGATAAAAG
>CACZRH010000244.1 GCA_902783455.1 uncultured Lachnospiraceae bacterium
TTAAAGAATAAATTCCTTCTTACCTGCCGTTAAATCTCTCCAGATCGGCGAAAAGCTTCGAAGATATTCCACGACTTCCTTCACGGATTTGATGATATATTCGATATCTTCATCTGTTGTTTCCTCATTTATGGTAAGGCGAAGTGACCCGTGTGCCACATCATGTACCCTGCCGATTGCCAAAAGTACATGACTCGGATCCAAAGATCCCGATGTGCAGGCGCTTCCGGAAGATGCCTGGATCCCTTTATCGTCAAGCAGTAACAGAAGGGATTCCCCTTCAATTCCTTCAAAGCAGAAATTTACGTTTCCGGGAAGACGTTTTGTTTCATCCCCGTTGATTGCAGAATGCGGAATTTCCTTTAATCCTGCAATTAACCGGTCTCTTTTTTTCTGCGTAACGAATGCATTAAGATCCAGATTTGCAACCGCATCCTTTAAAGCGACAGCTGTTGCGGCTATTCCCGGAACATTCTCGGTTCCCGCACGTTTTCCTCTCTCCTGCGCACCGCCTTCAATCAGATTCGAGATGGGGATTCCTTTTTTGACATATAAAAATCCCGTTCCCTTCGGTCCGTGGAATTTATGTGCAGATGCGGAAAGCATATCAATATTGTCTTCTTTTACATTTACGTGGATATGTCCGATTGCCTGAACGGCATCGGTATGGAAAAGAACGTTCTTCTCCCGGCAGATCGCACCGATTTCACGAATCGGCTGAATGGTTCCAATCTCGTTATTGGCATACATAATGGTAACCAGACAGGTATCCTCACGGATCGCCGCTGCCACCTCTTCGGGTTTTATCAATCCATTCTCATGGACATCCAGAAGGGTTATTTCAAAGCCTTCACTTTCCAGTTTTTTTAATGTATGCAGAATTGCATGATGTTCAAATGCAGATGAAATAATATGCATTTTTCCTTTCTTTTTTCCGATTTCCGCCGCGGTCCGAAGTGCCTGATTATCCGCCTCACTGCCGCCTGATGTAAAAATAATCTCCCGGAAATTGTCCGCACCAATCGCTTTTACCACCTCATCCCTGGCAGCTTCCAATACTTCTTTTGCCTTCTGGCCGACTCCGTATAAACTGGACGGATTTCCATAGGTCTCCTTCATACACGCAACCATGGCATCAATCGCTGCATCGCTCATCTTTGTTGTCGCTGCATTATCTGCATAAATCATAATAACTGCTCCTTTGTTCTTAATAAAATATCGTTATGTTTTCCCGAAAATCAGGTTAATTCATTTTATATCCTTTTACCTACTGTGTCAATAGGTAATTAGTTTTGTCAAACTCTGTTTTGAATTTTTAAAATCTGCAATTTGAACTTTTAATACAAATCAAAAAATCTATGTGATATAATAATTTTGTTATTGAAAAAAATACGGGGAGAAAAAGACTATGGATTTGTTAAAAGACAAAGTCGATACTTTTAATTCATTATACGAGGCATTCGTCGAAGAATGTAATGTTTTGGAAAATGACGGAAAATGGAATTCGGAACATTACGGTGACATGGAGACATGGTTTTATAACGATTTTTTATGTGCCATTCTTCATATGATTGCCGCTGACGGCGTGATTAAACAGCCGGAAATCGATTATCTGAATGAGCTTTTGGGAGATACCGCATTGGGATTTACCTATACCTATCCGGAATTATATGAAGTTATGAGCGACATGCATGAGCGGATTGATTCTTTATTTGAAAATGAAATTCCGAAAGAATTCAAGCTTCTTCAGGCAATTGATGAGCAGGCCGCTAATGATTATATCGATTTGATGATTCTCATCTGCGAAATCATCAGCAAGAGCGACGGCGATATAGCGGAAGAAGAACGAAACGTCGCAGAAACCCTTTTCTATAATCTGACGAAGCAATAACAAAACATCGTCTTGCCGATCGTAAACCAACATAAAACCCCCGAAATTTTCGGGGGTTCATTTTTATATTTAAGCAAATCCCGGAAGGCATTCCTTTCCCTGTTTTCTTCGATGTGCGAAATACAATTCTTCTGTTGCAAGCGCCATCTTGGTAACGGAAAAATCGCAGCGATCCGGTTCGGGATACACATACCATGTATCCCTGAGCGTATTTAAATCCACGCAGTCTCCGAATTTCCCGAGATATTCATATTCAATGTGACAGGAATAAAGGGACGGAACGTTTTTGATCATTTCAAACGGATCCCCGTCGGCATCCTTTCCTCTAACCGTAAATCCGTTCATATCATGGACCATGATTCCATCCCCAAGACGAATGAATTTTTTGGCATTCGGGAGGGTGTCCACGTGTACCGGCAATTCACCGGTGGAATATCTGCCCTCTTCGATTTCCTTTCTTACATTGGCTCTTTCCCATTCATACCAGTCCGGAATATGCGTAAATTCCGTCTGTCCCGTAGTCGCCTGAAGTTCGCCGGTCTCTAACATATTCCATTCTTTTTTACAGGAATCGCATTTTAGAATCGTTCCCAAAGAAGACATCCGGTATTCCGTTTTGCAGGCAGGACACTGGTACAATACCTTATGCAATCCTTCCGCACGCCCTTTATAGGGTATTTTAATTCCTCTTTCCTTCTGCCATGCAAAATCGTCATACTGAAACATTTGAAGAATCTTTTGATTGATTTCTTCAACCGACGCATTCCGAATGCTTTCCGAATCATAAATCTGCGTAAATTCCGCTTCCGTAGGCTTAACGCCTCTGTCATGCAGATTCCAAAAAGGTGAATTGACATGATGTCCGTGACAGATTAAGGTCACAACCGGAACCTTTAATAATTTACAGAGTTTCCCTAACGACTCCGGCAAAACTGCGGTGGTTCCGCAAAGAGAATATCTGGCTTCCGGATAGATCACCGCTACGTCCCCGTTTTTCACGGTTTGAATCAGCTGTTTGATTAACATCGTATCGTTGGTGAATTTTCGCTTACAGATACAGCCAACATCCCGAAGCAGTTTTTCCCTTCCGATGAAACCGTCGATTGCAACCACGTAATTTGCTCTCCAGGGATAGATTGCTTTCGTTGCAACCTTGAAATCCATAAACGCATTATGATTGCACAAAAGCACAAAGGGCGGTTTCAACCCTTCGGTGTTGATTTTTTTAATAATGCATTTATGCTTCGCAACATCCGGTGCGCTAAGCGCATAGGTTAGCGGCCGTAAATACCACTTTGTCCGAACGGGCGGTTTTTTCATGTCAAATCGTTCGAAATGATCACTCATTTATTTACTCCGTAAAATCGATTTCTTTCAGCTGCACCTTCTTTTTTCCATGATAAATCAGGTAAATCGGATATATTCCCGGTTCACACTTTAATTTGGTACCGAAATGCTTCCATTCCGCCGTAAGGTCCTGTAACTCAATCCGGCCATGTGACTCTCCGAATTCCGAAAAACGAATCTCAAAATATCCGTTCCCAAATTCCGTTTTTTCAACCGAATCCATATCCGCTTCGTCCTCCTTCGCATACCGAATTCTCTCTTCCTTCGTATCCGCACAGCGCACATCCACGCGCAGGGGACCTTCGTATTTCGGCCGGTTATTTTCCGTTTCCATTCGCACCGTAATACCGAATGCATCCTTCCCGGAAAGAGCAAAATACTTATATCCAATCAAAGTGCCATGCTCAATCTCCGCAATGAATCTTTCATCCCCAAGATTATTGACATTCGGAAAAGCTTCTTTATAGATGCTGTTTGATCCGTAAGGCATTTTCCCGTTCGTGATGTTACATGCAATAACTGCGGGATAACTTCCCGCTGCTTCTAACGGTCCGTCGTTTAAACCGCAGGAGGTAATTTCCACCTGCGGGATGCTACCGTCGGGAAGGATGGTAATCTTCTCAGCGCAGGACTGACGGCTGTAATCGGATTTATGGGTCAGCCGGTGATAAAATACATACCACTGTCCATTGATCTCAATGATGCTTCCATGCGTTGTGCCCGTCATGTTAAGTCTTGCATGCGCCGGTCTGTCGTGATAGCCCACGTCTCCGTTTGAAACAATTGTTCCTCCGAATGTAAAATCCCTGTCCGGGTAATCACTTGTCGCATAACAAAGCTCATGATTTAACCACGAGGAGTAGACAAAATAATATTTATCGCCAACCTTTCGCATCGAAGATGCCTCAAAGAAAGGATGCTCTTCAAAAGGCGTTCCTTTCACATGATACGGAATCAAGTGCTTCGGCTCTTCTTTTATGGTCAGCATATCATCTTCCAAAACTGCAACAATCGGTCCGTTGACATTATCCGGATAAGAGCGGATTTCCTCGCGGGTTTTTGAAAACATCTCCATCAGACTGTTCTCAAAGCTTTCCTCTCTTTGTACCTCTTCACTCTCATCAATTCCGTACTGGGTGCCGTAATAAAGTCTGATCACACCGTTATCATTCATTACCGCCGGATCAAAACAGACATATTTTTCCATGGGAGAACCGTCTTTATTTCTGACAAAGCCTAAGAATTCATATGGTCCTACAGGTGTAGTTGCAACTGCAACACTGATCGGGCCCACATAACCGCCGTAACCGTAATCTCCGCCCATGGAATAATAAAGATAATAACGCCCGTCATTTCCGCAAACCACATCGGGTGCATACATGTATTTTAAAAGTGAAGAATCGGAATTCGGATTCGCAGGATTCGTAAATCCGGGCGTCATATACTGCGGATCCTGCTCCGCTTTATATATCACGCCTTCATAGCGCCAATCAGTTAAATCATCAACCGGTGCAGAATATGTTACATAATCCAGCATACAGAATGTATAGCCGCCTTCTTTATCATGGGAACCGAAAATATACACCCTGTCACCGAAAATATGCGGTTCGCCGTCCGGAATATATTCACCAACCGGTAAATACGGATTATAGACCTGTTTTTTCATGCAGTACCTCCGCTGAAAGAATTCAAAGAAATGAGTCAATCACATTTTACCATAGCTGCCATAGTCGGCTACAATTAA
>CACZRH010000245.1 GCA_902783455.1 uncultured Lachnospiraceae bacterium
CCCGCCGCAAATGTCACGGCATGTTCTTCCGCAATTCCCACATCAAAGAATCTTGCCGGATACATATTTCGAAAACGTTTCAGTCCGGTTCCGTCCGGCATTGCCGCCGTAATGGCAACCACATTGGGATTGCTTTCCCCGAGTTTACACATGACGGTAGAGAAAATGTCCGTATAATTCGGTGTGGTTTTCTTCCTGCGGGGAAGTCCGGTTTCAATCTCGAAAGGTTCCGTTCCGTGAAATCTTGCGGGATGACGTTCTGCCGGAAGATATCCTCTTCCCTTATGTGTCAGAACATGCACCAGTACCGGTGTTTTACAGCGTTTGGCTTCCTTTAATACTTTTACAATGGCATTGACATCATGTCCGTTTACCGGTCCCAAATAAGTCAGCCCCATTTCTTCAAAATACATGCCGGGAATCATCAGCTGCTTAAATCCGCTCTTTACATTCTGAATCTTATGGATGACATTCTTTCCTTTCGGAACGGTTTTTAACTTATTCTTAACGTCTTCCTTTAACTCCAGATATGCTTCCGTGGTACGGATCTGGTTTAAGTAGGAGGAAACACCGCCGACATTCTCGGAAATGGACATATTATTGTCATTTAAAACGATAATAAAAGGGGTTTCCGCTTTTGCAGCATTATTTAATGCCTCATATGCCATACCACCGGTCAGGGATCCGTCTCCGATTACGGAGATAACGGTATTTTTTTCTCCCTTTAATGTTCTTGCAGTAGCCATGCCGAGTCCGGCTGAAATGGACGTCGAGCTGTGTCCCGTATTGAATGCATCACAATCGCTTTCATTCGTCTTGGGGAATCCGGCCAGACCGTGAAATTTACGCAGCGTAGCGAATTTCTCTTTTCTTCCGGTCAGAATTTTGTGGGTATAAGACTGATGTCCCACATCAAAAATCAGTTTATCCTCCGGAAAATCCATAACAAGATGAAGCGCCATCGTCAGTTCCACGGCACCTAAATTCGCAGCCAGATGACCGCCCGTTTCGGAAATGCTTTCAATCAGAAATTTGCGGATTTCATCTGCCAGCTCATCATAAGCATAAGCCGGAATTTTCTTTATATCATTCGGTTTGTTGATTTTTTCAAGATACATAAAAATTGCTCCCGATCATTATCTTTATTCCGCAAAATCTTCCGTTTTCAAATCATCCGAAAGCATTTTCACTTTCTTTTCCACCTTGTCGATTCTTTCATTGCAGGATTTGATTAACTTCATTCCCTCGGAATATTTGACAAATGCTTCCTCAATTCCGATATCGTCACGCTCCATATCCTTTAAAAGACTCTCCAGCTTCTTGAAATCTTCTTCAAGCGTGCTTTCGTTTTTTTCCTTTCCCATGGATCAAACCTCCTAAATCACATCATTTTTTGCTTCGGTTTTCAGTGTTTTGGCATAAACCGTTCCATCCTTAATCCGAAGTACAAAATCCTGCCCTTCGGAAAACTGGGTAACGGAAATCAGTCGTTTTCCGTCCGGATCCGAAATATAGCCAAGTCCCCCCTGAAGCCTGTCAAAAATGGAAACCCTCTTAAACCGCTCAATACATATCGCCAGTTCTGTTTTTCGATCCTTTAGAATTTTATCCATTGAATCGGATAATTTTTCCTCAAGCCTTAAGCATTCCATTCGTTTCCCGCTGATAATTCTGGCGGGAGAAAGATTACTTAACCTCTTTGAATACTGCTCCGAACGCATCTTTCGCATGACAAGAAGAGAATTCATCCTCTTTTCAATTCCCTCATATCGTGTAATCTGCGCTCTTTTTAACCGGATTTGCTGTTTCATCAGGCTCTGAAGTTTTTCGCTGTAATCGGAAATCATCTTCAGTTTCACGGCAATTTCCGAAACTGCGATTTCCGCAGCCACGGAAGGAGTCGCCGCTCTTACGTCTGCGACAAAATCCGCAATGGTAAAATCCGTTTCATGACCGACGGCCGAAATAACCGGAATGGGACAGTTAAAAATCGCCTGCGCGACCACTTCCTCGTTAAAAGCCCATAAATCCTCCATGGAGCCACCGCCACGGCCTACTATGATGACATCCACACCGTATTTTTCAAGCGCCAGAATTCCTTTCACGATGCTTTCCTTTGCGCCTTCCCCCTGAACCTGCGCCGGGTAGAGAATTAATTCGATATATGGATTTCTTCTCTTCGATACGGAGATAATATCGCGCACTGCCGCACCTGTTGGTGCCGTAACGATACCGACTTTTTTTACGTCTTTCGGAATCGGCTGTTTCACAGCAGGATCAAATAATCCCTCTTCTTCCAGTCTTTTTTTCAGTTCCTCAAACCGCTTTGCCAAATCACCGACATCACCGCGCTTCGCGCTTCTTGCCATCAGCTGGTATTTGCCGTAGGGCACATAAACCTCAACCGAACCTAAAACTTCCACTTCCATTCCGTCTTTAAAGCGAAAATCCAGATTCCTTGCAAAGCCGTTAAACATTACACACGGCAGCTGGGAATCCGCATCCTTTAAAGTAAAATAAATATGTCCCGAAGTATGATATTTACAATTACTGATTTCTCCGCGCACACAAACATTCTGCAACGGAAGATCACTTCGGAACATATTGGCAACATAAGTATTTAATTGTCCTACGGAATAAATTGTCATTCTTTCTTTTTAGCGGACCCCTTCACGACAACCTGTGCTTTCGCCTTTTCCTTCCACGGTCTGTCTTTTGTCTTCTTTTCTGCAGCTTCCTTGTGTCCCGCCAAATCTTCGGCGCATTTGCCGAGAACGCCGTTTACGAACGTATATGCTTCACCCGGTATGTATTTCTTGGAAAGCTCCACCGCCTCATTGATGGCTACCGATTCCGGAATATCGTCATCATATTTCATCTCGTAATAGGCAAGCCGGAGTATGGCCAGTTCCACTTTTCCCATACGGTCCGTTGTCCAGTCAACGGTTTTTGCATTCAACGAAGCATCTATTTCATCCAGATGATTTGTAATATCCTCAAATTTCCGGGAAACATAATCTTCTTCTTCCTTATCGAGTTCCACATTTAACGCCTTTTGAATGATGTCGTTGTCACCGTCTTTATTTTCCGCATCATCATAGGGGATAAACTCATGAAGCTGCTTTACCAACTCCGGGTATTCTTCTTTTTCGCTGAATTCAACCTGATAAAGCAGTCTGAAAATCTGCTCCCTGCATATTTTTCTTCTCATCGTGTATTGTCCGATCGCCTTTTGTACCGTTTATGAATTGTTCTTGGGAAGATTTACGCTGGCAATGTGAATATTCACATCTTCCACTTCCAGTCCCATCATTGTTTCAATCGATTCCTTTACCTTTTCCTGCACTTTGCGGCTGGTTTCCGGAACATTGTATCCGTAATCGATTCCGAGGGACATATCAACATATACTTTCTTCCCTTTAATCTCTACTTTAACGCCTTTCGGGGACTTTCTCATTCCCATTCGGTTAATAATTTCAGCTGTAAGATTCTCAGCCACGGAAATGACTCCGTCCACTTCTGTTGCAGCCAAAGCAGCAATGCAGGGAACCACATCATCCGCTACCTTTACGGAACCGATTTTTTCATTTACTTTGTTGGACATAAGTTCTGCCTCCCCCTTAAAAATTACTGTATAAAAAACACTCCTGTTATTATAACATATTTTATGCATTCTGTGCATAGAAAAATGATTTCCCCGGCCTGTTATTTTAAAATAAACGTCAGCGTATGCATATCCGAATTTTCTCCGTAGGAAAGAGTTTCCACTCCCTCCGGCATATAGTCGAAAATTTTCTGTTCCTCCAAAAGATAATACTTCATTTCATCAAATACGGTGTCATTTATGCATTTAATCGTCACATGGTCATCTTTTCGCTCAAAGGCGTTTTTAAACGCCCAGGAAAGCGCATTCGTGTTGATATAATCAAAATACAAGCCTTCCCTGACATAGTAATTATCCTGAATCTCCACGCATCTCGGTATCGGAACGACATTGTCGATGGTATGCGTATGTTCGAGTTCATCGGATGTGATGTTTAAATAATCGTAATTAATTCCGGAAAGCACTTTTACGACACTGTTTCCGTTTGTGTAGGAAGAATCTCCCCAGGTAACATCCGTAAAATAATAAGCCCCTCCGATTTGCAGCATATTCCATGCATGTGCCTCTCCGCTTGCCGCAATCCCCTCCACAATCGTGGATTTCACACCGACCTGTTCAAGAAGATACTGCATTGCCTTTGCATATCCTAAGCATACCGACTGATGATATACCATAACGGAGCAGATATTCTGATTATACGGGGAATCCAGAACATACTCCGTATTCAGAATCAGATATTCGTAAGTATATTTTACTTTGTCATAATCCGAAGCATCGATTTTCATGCCGCTTTTATAGGTTTTGACATAGTCATCGATTTTTTTCTGAAAGGTCGCCTCTTCGATTTCCGACATGATATATTTTGCCGTAAATACCACTTTTACCGGATTCTGATTCGCGGAATGCAGCACGCAGGTATATCCGTTTAAATTATAAATTTCCGGATGGTCGTTTAACACGCAGCGATATGCAAAATCCATTTCCTCCTGGTTTCTCGTACAAAGAGGAACCTCCGTGGCACGCTTTTTAATCGTCATCAGAATCTCCGCATAAAGCTGGTGAAGACTTTCATCCATGGTTTCATAGCAGTATTTTCCGCGGTTTTCCTCGCAGACCTTCTGAATCGATTCCTTGTTTATTCCATAGGCTTCCCTTGTCTTGATATCTTTTTCCGTCAAAACGGAAGCATGGAAAAACGCTGTGTCCGCCCCTTCCGAAACAGACTGTCCGCCCTTTTCGGAATCTTCCACATAGGAGGTATCCACATCCGCCATGAACGTCTTTGCAGGGTCCTCTCCCTTTATGACCTTGCGCTGTTCATTGATGGCATTTTTGTCCACCTTAAAAGAATTTACGATGGACTTCACGGAAAAAACACCGTCCCCGATTCCTTTTTGATTTTCGAGAATATTCGTGGTAATGATAATTCCGAACATCGTAACCACAAATACTGCCATAATGGCAATTAAATATTTTTTCACAAAAAAAACCTTTCTTATTCCCTGCCGAATTCCGATAATTTCAGGCCTTCGTTTCGGTCAAGCGTCATGCCGACGCTCCAGGGATTGATGAATAACAAAAGGGGATTTCCCTTCATATCCTTAACCTTCTTCATATCGGAGGTGCCGACTAATCTTCCCACATCCACTTCATCCTTGTTTTCAATCCAGCGGATATGTTCATACGGCAGTGTCTCCATTTTGATTTCGACATTGTATTCATTTTCCAGTCTGTATTTCAGCACCTCAAACTGCAATACGCCGACCACGCCGACAATAATTTCCTCCATACCGGTATTGAATTCCTGGAAAACCTGAATGGCACCTTCCTGCGCAATCTGCGTAATGCCCTTCATAAACTGCTTACGCTTCATGGTATCCATCTGACGGACCCTTGCAAAATGTTCCGGTGCAAAAGTCGGAATTCCTTCAAACATGAATTTATTCTTCGGCGCACAAATCGTATCCCCGATGGAAAAAATACCCGGATCAAAAACACCGATGATATCTCCTGCATAGGCTTCGCTTAAGATTTTACGATCATCCGCCATAATCTGCTGCGGCTGGGAAAGACGCATTACCTTGTCGCCTTGCACATGACGGACTTCCTTTGTTGCATCGAATTTACCGGAGCAGATTCGCATAAATGCAACACGATCACGATGCGCCTTGTTCATATTCGCCTGAATCTTAAATACAAATGCGGAAAAATCGTCGTCGGTCGGTTCGATTACCCCGGTATCGGCTTTTCTCGGAAGCGGAGTGGTTGCCATTTTTAAGAAATTCTGAAGGAAAATTTCCACACCGAAATTTGTCAGGGCCGATCCGAAAAATACAGGCGTTAATTTGCCCGCTCTTACCTGCTCTAAATCAAATTCCGCACCGGCACCGTCCAAAAGCTCCAGTTCTCCGGTCAGTTTTTCATATGCTTCTTCTCCAATCTGTCCTACAAGTGTAGTCTGATCACTGAGTTTAATACGCTCGGCATGACCTTCTTTGGTACCTTTTTCGGTATCGGAATAAAGAATCACTTCCTCGGATTCCCGTTCATATACCCCACGGAAGGATTTCCCGCTTCCGAGCGGCCAGTTCATCGGAACGGTTTCGATTCCGAGTTCCTTTTCAATATCATCAAGCAAATCGAAGGTATCATTTGCGTCACGGTCAAGTTTATTGATAAACGTAAAAATCGGAATTCCACGCATTCCGCAGACCTTAAATAATTTTCTTGTCTGTGCCTCGACACCCTTGGATGCATCGATTACCATGACTGCGGAATCCGCTGCCATCAGGGTTCGATAGGTATCCTCCGAGAAATCCTGGTGTCCCGGTGTATCCAGAATATTGATACAGTATCCGTCATATTCAAACTGTAATACGGAGGAAGTTACCGAAATACCTCTCTCCTTCTCGATTTCCATCCAGTCGGAAACCGCATGTCTTGCAGTCGCTTTTCCCTTTACGCTGCCTGCTAAATTAATTGCTCCTCCGTAAAGTAAAAACTTTTCCGTAAGGGTTGTTTTTCCGGCATCGGGGTGGGATATAATTGCGAAGGTTCTCCTTCTTTGAATTTCCTGATCAAAGCTGCCCAATTTATTGTCCTCTTTCGTTCATAATAATCCAAATTAGTATTATACCAATAAAACCATAAAAATGCAAAAACAGAGCAGATTTTCCGCTCTGTTTTATTTCAATTCCTCGGGAACTACATTTTTTTCGAAGACAATCACTTTTCTTTGCTGAATTTCACTGATATTCTCCGGTGTGGTATGCATGATTGCCGCAATTTCCTCAACACTGACATCGGGTCGGAATTTCCTGCGGTCCTTTTTCCCGAAACGAATCCGGTTATATTCCTTCCAGAGAATCATAATAACAATCTCTATCAGCAGAACCATTAATGCAACGAGGGCAAGATGTCCGGATTCCCGCACCATCTCCTCATTGTAGATAAAAAACGGAATCGGCGTATTTCCTGCAGAAATACAAAACGCCCCGTAAATGATATAAAGCAGATACACCAGAATAAATGCCCATGCAAAACATGTAATAAAAATCTCAATAATCTTTTTCCACCAGCGCTGGCGGTTTTTGATGATATCCTCTTTTTTCTGTTCTTCCTTCCTATAAAATCTGCCGTTTAAGCTTTTATCCTCACCCTGCGTCTCCCGATGCGTCTGAAGAGATGCAATTCCGGTGTACTCTTTTATACATTCCTCTTCTTCTAAATCAGGCGTAAAAAAGGCAAATTCATTTTCCTCCTTATCATGCGACAGCGTATCGTAGGTTTCGCTTTCATCCTGTTCTTTCCCGGTTCCCTGATTTTTCCTGCGTGCTGTTCCGATTCCACGGTCCGGACTGTTCCATGTCGCCAGTTTTTTTCTCCGGATCATACTGTATAAGGTCTTCGGAAACGCGGAAAGTGAAACCACCCCGTTGATAATCCAGTAAACAACCGGATACCATGCTGCCGACACCATATATTTGAAAATTGTCTTATCGTATCTTCTTTCAAGATTTAATGCCACAATAAACTGAACCATGCAGACGATGGATAAAAACTGGGATTTCCACAGGTACGGAATATAGGAATCCGCGTTATAAAAAAGATAAAAAATTTCCGTCGCCGTCAGCAAAATCCAGCAAAGCACCCAGAAAAGACTTAACAGCTGTTCCGTAAAAACCGGATATAAACGTCTTCTCTTCCAGCTTGAAAAAATATTCGCATGCCGAAACATTACTTCCTGACCGCCCTGCGCCCAGCGTTTCCGCTGTTTATATAATCCCTTCAGCGTTTCCGGCACCAGCATCCAGCAAAGAGCATTCGGTTCATAGCGTACATCCCAGAAATTTTTCTCAAGCTTCCATGTTACCCCGATATCCTCGGTAATTAAATCACGGTCCCAAAGTCCGCATTCCAACAATGCGCGCTTTCTGTAAGCAACTACAACGCCTGATACCGTCATTACTTTCCCCCAGACACGCTGTGTACGCTTAATCATCGAAATAATGCTTGCATACTCGCAAAGCTGAATGCTTGCAAGCAGACTGCTTCTGTTGCGGACTCTCGGATTTCCCGTGACAGCTCCGACTCTCTCTCCGTTTCTCGGATTCAGAAAGTGTGCCATCATGTAACGGATGCAGTTTTTATCGAGGTAGGAATCCCCGTCCACACAGATTAAATACTCGCTGTTTGCCGCCATAAACCCCAAATCCAGGGCATTCGCCTTGCCGCAGTTCTCCTTTAAATCGACCACCCTTACTTTCCCGTATTTACGGGCCAGTGCGTGTTCAATCTCCGCCGTATTGTCCTTACTTCCGTCATTGATCAGAATAATTTCATAGCATGGGTAATCGAGTTTACTTAAGCGTTCCACGGTTTCCTCAATTTGTGCGGATTCATTAAATGTCGGCACCAGAATCGAAACCATCGGCGTATCCGGCAGAGGAAGCGGCTCCTTTGTTTCGATCCGGAAATAATAAATAAAGCTTCCGACAATCCAAAGAAGACTCATTACCACCGGGTACCAGAACACAATGAGCTCAAAGATTTTTATATGCGATGCAACGAATTCAAATACGTGTACCATCCGTTCCCCAGCCCCAAATACACATATCAACCAGCAATCGAAAAACTGCACCATATTAGAATAGTATTTCAGCTTTTATTTTGACATTCCAATTCAGCTGATTATCCGCTGATAATTTCACCCTATTATTTCAGAAGATCAATAGCATTTCCGTCCAGGGTGTTTTCAATTCCGAGATATTTAAGAACCGTTGCCCCCATATCGGCAAAGGTCTTCCTGGTTCCATAATTGCCCGGAATCACATGCTTTCCGGCAACCACAAAAGGAACATATTCTCTCGAATGGTCCGTACTGATTACGTAGCCGGGATCGCATCCATGGTCCGCAGTGATCATAAAAATGTCATCCTCACGCAGCTTCGACAAGAATCCCGGAAGCCTTTCATCGAATTCGGCGAGTGCCTTTGCATATCCGTCCACGTCATTTCGATGACCGTAAAGCATATCAAAATCCACCAGATTTACAAAACAAAGCCCTTCGAAGTCCCGGTCCATCCACGCTTCGAGCTTATTCATTCCATCCGTATTTCCGGTTGTAAAGACATAATCCGTCATGCCCCGGTGAGCAAAAATATCATAGATTTTACCGACGGATAAAACTTCCATTCCGCTTGCCTTAATGACATCAAGGATGGTATCCTTTACCGGTTCCAAGGAAAAATCATGGCGATTCGTGGTTCTTACATAATTCCCGCTTGTTCCGACAAAAGGTCTTGCAATGACACGCCCCACGGCATGTTCTCCCTGAAGGATTTCCCTTGCGATGCGGCAGGCTTCGTATAATTCTTCCAAGGGCACATATTCCTCATGTGCCGCAATCTGAAACACGCTGTCAGCCGAAGTATAGACAATCCATTTTCCGGATTCGATATGCTCATCGCCGTAATCGTTAATGACAACGGTCCCGGAATAGGGTTTATTGCAAAGAATCCCTCTCCCGGTTCTTCTTTCAAATTCATCCAATATTTCCTTCGGGAAACCTTCCGGATAGGTTGGAAACGGCTTCGGCGAAATAATACCGCCGATTTCCCAATGCCCGATGGTGGTATCCTTGCCCATGGAAGCTTCCTGCATTCTTGCAAATGCACCGGCCGGTTTTTCTTCCTTTTCCCCGACTTCCACTCCGTCAATATTAAAAAAACCGAGTTTTTTCATGTTATCAAACTTAAAAAAACTGCTCTTTGAAACACTTCGAAGCGTATTGGTCCCGACATCTCCGAACATATAAGCATCCGGTTCCTCCCCGATTCCGAAACTGTCCAGTACAACCAGAAATACTCTCTTCATATTCGCACCTCGACTTTGCATAAAAATACAATATAATTTTAAAGGAGCGGATTTTAAAAAGATACCGTTTCGCACTAACGCTGAATGGAATGACATGAGTAAAAAAAGCATTCATAACTTCAACATCTCTTTTTAGAATATTTTCACAAATTTTCAATATCTATTTTTGGTATAAATGTTATACTTATATTATTGAACGCCATGCAAAGCGCGGCGAAAAAATATAAAAAACAAAAAAAGTATCGGCTTCAAACCCCGGTACTTTTTTTGTTTTAATTATTTTTTATTTCAAACAGATTATTTTCTATTTGCGGGAACATCCTTAATGGAGAAACTCATTCTTCCCATCTTGTCTTTTCCTAAGCAGATTACGGTAACATCATCGCCAAGGGTAAGTACATCTTCCACATGCTCAATACGCTCTTTTGCAATCTTGGAAATATGAACCATTCCTTCCTTGCCCGGTGCAAACTCTACAAATGCACCGAATTCCTTAATGGATACTACCTTGCCCTTGAAAATCTGACCTTCTTCAAAGTCGGTAACAATCGTCTTAATCATTTCGATTGCCTTATCCATATTTGCTTTCTCGGTACCGCATACGCTGACTGCACCGTCATCGGTAATATCAATCTTTACATCACATCTGGAAATAATCTCGTTGATTACCTTTCCGCGCTGTCCGACAACTTCACCGATTTTCTCGGGATCAATCTGAATCTGAACAATCTTCGGCGCATAAGGTCCGACTTCTTTTCTCGGCTCTGCGATGGCTTTCTTCATGCATTCATCCATGATATAAAGTCTTGCCTGACGGCATCTCTCGATTGCACCTTCCACGATGGGACGGGTAAGACCGTGAATCTTAATATCCATCTGGATTGCGGTAATACCTTCGGTCGTACCGGTTACCTTAAAGTCCATATCACCGAAGAAATCTTCCAGACCCTGAATATCGGTAAGTAACAGGAAATCATCATCGGTTTCACCGGTTACAAGTCCGCAGGAAATACCTGCTACCATTCTCTTAATCGGAACACCTGCCGCCATTAAGGACATACAGGATGCACATGTGGAAGCCATGGAAGTGGATCCGTTTGACTCAAATGTCTCGGATACGCAACGGATTGCATACGGGAATTCTTCCTCGGAAGGAAGCACGGGAAGAAGTGCTCTCTCCGCTAATGCACCGTGTCCGATTTCACGACGTCCCGGTCCGCGGCTGACTTTGGTTTCGCCTACGGAATATGCGGGGAAGTTGTAATGATGCATATATCTCTTCGCCTTCTCGTTGTCATCAAGGCCGTCAATTTTCTGCATTTCGGATAACGGAGCTAATGTGCAGACATCACAGATCTGGGTCTGTCCACGAGTGAACATGGAAGAACCATGAACTCTGGGGATGATATCAACTTCCGCTGCAAGAGGTCTGATCTGGGTAATCTCTCTTCCGTCCGGACGCTTGTGATCCTTTAAAATCATCTTACGAACGGTCTTCTTTTCATACTGATAAATTGCTTCGCCTAAGATTGCAAGACACTCTTCGTTCTCTGCGAATGCTTCTTCAAGTTTTGCGGTAATCTGACGGATATTCTCCTCACGAACCTGCTTCTCATCGGTAAATACAGCAACTTCCATCTCTTCGGGAGTTACGATTGCCTTCATGGCATCGAATAACTCCTGCGGAATTGCACAGGATTCATATTCATGTTTCGGCTTTCCAACCTCAGCAACAATCTGATTAATCCATGCAATAATAGTCTGGTTAATCTCGTGTGCTTTGTAAATTGCCTCGATCATCTTTGCTTCCGGAACTTCCTTAGCACCTGCTTCAATCATAATAACCTTCTCGGAAGTGGATGCTACGGTAAGCTGCATATCGCCGCTCTTCCACTGTTCCTGATTCGGGTTGATGATGAACTCACCGTTAACAAGTCCAACCTGTGTGGTTGCACAGGGTCCGCAGAACGGAATATCGGAAATGGATGTTGCGATTGCGGAACCGAGCATTGCAACAAGCTCGGGACGGCACTCGGGATCCACGCTCATAACGAGGTTGTTTAAGGTTACATCATTGCGATAATCCTTCGGGAAAAGCGGACGCATCGGACGGTCGATAACACGGCTCGTAAGAATTGCGTTCTCGGATGCCTTTCCTTCTCTTTTGTTAAATCCGCCGGGGATTTTACCAACGGAATATAATTTCTCTTCGTACTCTACGGAAAGAGGGAAGAAATCGATTCCGTCTCTGGGTTTCTCGGATGCGGTAGCGGTGGAAA
>CACZRH010000246.1 GCA_902783455.1 uncultured Lachnospiraceae bacterium
AGGTCAGCAAGGTCAGCAAGGTCAGCAGGGTCAGCAAGGTCAGCAGGGCCAGGGCGGCGAACAAGGTCAGCAGGGCCAGGGCGGTGAGCAGGGCCAGCAGGGCCAGCAGGGCCAGCAGGGTCAGGGCCAAGGTGGAGAAGGCCAGCAGGGTCAGGCAGGCCAGCAGCCCGGAGGAGGCCAGGGCAATGGCTGGTATAACGGAAGCCAGTATGCGGAAGAAGCACCGGGTGCAAAAGGCGGCGAACATATTATGATGTTTGAGGAAGGCAGTATGGGTGCCCAGGAAAGCTTAACCGGTAAAGCCATTACGGGAGGTGAATCCCAGAAGTTTGAATCCCAGTACTCCAAGACCACGACCGGAGAACAGAAAGATTATAAGCAGGTTGTCGGCGACTATACCAATAAAGCTTATTCCAAGATGAATCAGAGCAAGATTCCGAACTCCATGAAGGAATTTGTAAAAGGATATTTTTCAGGATTAAACTGATAACATAATAAAAGCAAAGGATAAAGGAGACGCGTCATTATGATCCAGAATGAAAATGAATTAAGGGCAATGGTTGAAAAAATTAATGCTGCCGAAAATGAAATCGGGAAAGCCATTATAGGTCAGAGAGAGGTAATCCGTCAGGTACTCTGGGCAATGCTTTCCGGTGGTAATGTATTACTCGAAGGTGTACCGGGACTTGGTAAAACACAGCTGGTAAAAGCCATTGCAGCGGTATGCTCCATGGATTTTTCCAGAATCCAGTTTACGCCGGACTTAATGCCTGCGGACGTTACCGGTACCAACTTAATCGTTAAGCAGGAGGATCAGAACGTATTCCAGTTTCAGCCCGGTCCCGTGTTTGCGAATCTGGTTTTAGCGGACGAAATTAACCGTGCCACACCGAAGACACAGTCCGCTCTTCTGGAAGCCATGCAGGAGCACACGGTAACGGTCGGAAATACAACGTATCGCTTAAAAGAGCCGTTCATGGTTTTAGCGACACAGAACCCGATTGAAAACGAAGGAACCTATCCGCTTCCCGAAGCACAGCTTGACCGTTTCCTGTTTAAAATACAGGTAGATTTTCCGACGCTGGAAGAATTAAAAGAGATTATGAATATTACGGTTACCAACAAAAGCACTACTTTAAATCCTGTGTTAACCGGCGACGATATTATTGCTGCAAAGGTAGCCATTCGTGACATTCCGATGGCGGCAGCTGTAGAAGATTATGCACTTCGTATCGTGGTGGCAACCCATCCCGAGATTGAAGGCGGAGATTCCTATGTAAAGCGTTATGTTGCATGCGGTGCATCCCCCCGTGCGGGCCAGGCGATTTTCCAGAGTGCCAAGGCAAAGGCAATGTTAGAAGGACGTTTTAACGTATCCTTTGATGATATTAAAGCGGTTGCATTCCCGGCACTTCGTCATCGTATCATTCCCGGATTCGAGGCGATGGCGGATGGCGTTAAAGTGGATGAAATCATTGCAAACATCATTGCATCCGTTCCGATGGGTTGATTTAAGGAGTAAGCATGGAACAGGCGTTTAACAGCGAATTTTATTCAAAATTAAGAACGCTTCGTATGTCTATAGCATTAAGCAATGCGGCAGGAATGAGCGGTGGAAGAAAATCGAAGGCCAAGGGTAATTCCGTGGAATTTTCGGATTTCCGTGAGTATATGCTCGGAGATGACATCCGCCGTATTGACTGGAATGCGTACGGTCGTTTTGACAGACTTTTTATCAAACTCTTCATGGAAGAAAAAGAGGGTCTTTTTCATGTGATTCTGGATACCAGCAAGTCGATGGATTACGGGGAAAAGAATAAAGCCGTGGCGGCCAAAAGACTGGCCGGTGCGATTTCTTATATTGTCTTAGAAAACGGCGACCGGTTATTTTTGGATTTCATGAAGCAGGACGGAATCGAAACGCACAGGGGAATGACCGGTATGCAGGCATTCCGCAAATCTATTGAGTTAATTGACAGGGCGGATTTTAACGGAAGCGTTGACTTTTTATCCAGCCTGAAAAGAGGAAATTTCAAGCAGCACGGCATGAGCTTCTTCATTTCGGACGGGTACTGTGACAATATCGAGGAAGTTTTTAAATACTTAAGATTCTGCCATCAGGAGGTCGTTTTTCTGCATGTACTGTCTCCTGAAGAGAAGGATCCTTCCTTTGAAGGAACCGTTCAGATGGTGGATTGCGAAACAGGTGCCGATATCCGTATGAGTATGAGCGGTTCGGTTCTTCGAAGCTACAAAAAAACCTATGAGGATTTCATACGAAATATCGAAGCGGTTTGTAAAAAACATGCGGTAGTCTACATTCCCATCTCTTCCGATGCGAGTGTGGATTCGCTTTTGTACGGTTCGCTTGCGAAGCTTGCAACGAATAACTGAGAAAAATAATCACTGATCTTTTCACCGGAGGAAATCAAGTGAAGGTTTTATATTTCTGGCCCCTTGCGCTGCTGGCGCTTGTCCCGGTCATAATATTTATGTATCTCTTAAAACAGAAGGCGGAAAAACACGAGGTTCCGTCGTTGTTTCTGTGGAAAGAGACGTATCATAACGTGGAAGCCAATACTCCATGGGAAAAATTGAAAAAGAACTGGCTGATGATTCTTCAAATTATTTTGCTGCTTCTTCTGATTTTTGCAATTATGGGACCTTTTCTGGAAAATTGCGGCAGAAGCAGCGAGCACGTTGTTTTGGTTATTGACCAGTCCGGAAGCATGAATACCATTCATGACGGAGAAAAAACAAGATTTGACAAAGCCATTACGGAAGCGGTCGATTATGTAAAATCACTTCGAAACGGTACCGGTATTTCCGTTATCTCAAGCAGTGACGAAGCGGTTTTGGTAGTAAGCTCCACGGAAGAAAAGGATGAAGCAATTGAAAAAATAAAGCAGATTCAGCCGACACTTCGTGCCGGTGGAGCACAGGCAGGTGTGGAGATGGTAAAAACCATGCAGTCCCAGTGGCCTTCCCTGACAACGGTCTGCTTTACGGACAGTAATGTTTCAATGGATGAAGTTTCCGGCTATATCGTTGATGTTTACAAGGAAAAGGAAAATGTCGGAATCAACTATTTAAGTCATGGTAATTCCGGCGGAAAGCTTGTCGTACTCGCTAAGGTTACGAATTACGGCAAAATGGAAACCAATAAAGAAGTTACCCTTTACGGGGATGACCAGATTATTACCAGTCAGAGTGTAAGTCTTGCACCGGAAGAAAGCAAGATCGTATATTTTGACAAGGTGAATTTCAACGGATCCGTTCTGCGTGCGGAATTAAACGGTACGGATGCATTAAAAGAAGACAATATCTGCTATGATATCATTTCGGATAATAAACAGATCAATATTCTTCTGATGACAGAGAAAAATGCTTACATCGAAAAAGCACTGGAACTCATGGAAGGAATTACCGTTACGAAGTCCAATGATATCGCTTCCTTCGATTCCTTTGTTTCGCAGAAATTCGATCTTTATATTTTTGACTGTATGATGCCTGCAAATTTCCCGCAGGATGGAAACGTAATTATCTTTGATGCACCGAATCCGAATCTTTATAAATCGAAGGGTGTGATTGAAGGTGCGCTTGTAAAAGCCGTACCCTGCGATGCAACAAGATATATCGAGAACATGGATTTCGGCGCGGCAAATATTACGGCCTATCAGACTCCGACCTGGGCAGAACCGTTTCTGACAGCGAATACGGACAACGGAGATATGGATGTGGCCTTTACGGGATCGAACAACGGTCAGATTATTACCGTATTCGGTTTTGATATTCACAATTCGGAACTTCCGCTGAAAATGGAATTTCCGCTGTTAATGTATAACATTATCAATGCAAATGTTTCGACCGGAATGCTGACACAGAATGTCATTAATGTTGGAGACGGTATTCAGGTAAACGGTAAGGCGGACCGGATTTTGCCGGTTGTTACAAAGCCCGATGCAACAAACGTATCCTTATCGGATTATCGTATGATTTATACGGACACGGAAGAAGTCGGAGTCTATACGGTAACACAAAGTGAAGACAGATTCTCCGGAGAGGAAGAATATTTTGCAGCGAATTTCCCGTCCACGGAAAGCTTTGTGGAAAGCATTCCGTCCATGAACGAGGATCAGAATACGGATGTCAAAAAGAGCGCATCCGCGGATTTGGATTTAAAGAACCTGGTAATTGTACTGATTCTGCTTCTTTTGGGAGTGGAATGGATTGCATATTTACGGAAGTAGGAAGAGGATATGAATATTTCATTTCAGTATCCATGGGTATTACTGCTGATTCCGGTAATAATCGCAGCATTAATTGTATCCATGAAATTCATGTATTCGAGAAATATGGCGCAGAAGGTAAGCCGCATTCTGGTGCGTTTTATCGTGGCTTCGCTTTTGGTTCTTGCGCTTTCCGGCATTACGTTTAAAATCGTCGGAAAAGACGTAACTACGATTTTCTTAGTGGATGTTTCCGATTCCGTAAAAGAGCGGAAGGATGACGTTGCCAAATATATTTCGGATGCCATCAAAACAAAGGGAAGGCATGATTATGTCGGTGTAATTGCATTCGGCGGAAATTCCAGAGTGGAACAGTTTATCTCCAAAGAGGTTTCCTTCTCCGGTCTGATGACAGATGTCAATACACAGGCTACAAACCTTGAGGATGCGGTTAATATGGCGCTTGCCCAGATGCCGGAGGACAGTGCCAAACGTATCGTCTTAATTACCGACGGTAATGAAAACGAAGGAAATTTAAATTCGACTGCCTCTGCGGTAATTGCTTCCGGCGTGGATTTTGAAATCAAAAGACTTGAAGAAAATGTATCCAGCGAAGTCTATGTTGCGAATGTGGCCGTTCCGCAGGAAGTGGGCGTTGGAGAAAATTTCAGCATTCAGGTTGAAGTGGAAAGTAATGTTGCATGCCCTGCAATCGTAAAGCTGTATTCCGGCCGAACCTTGAAAGGGCAGCAGAAGGTAAATCTTCAGGAAGGAACCAATCAGTTTATCTTTAAGGATACACAGACCGATGAGGGCTTAAAAACCTATCGTGTGGTTGTGGAATCCGAAAAAGATACGGTTTCCGTCAACAATGAATTTTCCGCATATACCAACATTGAAACGAATCTTCCGGTTCTTTTGGTGGAAGGACAAAACGGTTCCAGCAGGGAACTGCAGGGGATTTTTAACAGTATCGGAAAGCGTTACGACGTAGTTTCGCCGGCTGGTGTTCCGGCTACAATTTCGGACTTTTTAGAGTATTCCGCAGTTGTTTTTGTAGATGTTTACAAGGATGATTTAAGAGACGGATTTTTGGATAATCTGGATGAATATGTAAAGAATTACGGCGGCGGTTTTGTGGTAACAGGCGGTCCGAACAGTTATGCACTCGGCGGATACCGCGATACTCCGCTTGAGGAAGTTCTTCCGGTTTATATGGAACCGAAGGGCGAGAATGAAATTCCGTCCATTGCAATCGAAATGGTAATCGACCAGTCGGGATCCATGTCGGACGGCAACGGTATTATTTCAAACTTGGATCTTGCAAAAGAATCTGCTGCGGCAGCAGTGGATAATTTACGTGATAACGAAGATTATGTCGGAGTCATTGCCTTTGATGATTCCTATGAAAAACTGGTACCGCTTGATAAGGTACAGGATAAGGATGCCATCAAGGATTCGATTTATTCCCTGGCTCCGGAGGGCGGAACCAGTATTTATCCCGCAATTGCGGCGGCTGCACTGGATCTTTCCAAGAATCCCGCAAAAGTAAAACATATCATTCTTTTAACCGATGGACAGGACAGCAATTACATGTATGATGATTTGATTAAGGCAATCAATGATTCCGGTATCACGTTATCCTGCGTTTCCATCGGGGATGACAGTAATGATGCTCTTTTAACCATGCTTGCGGAAAGCTGCGGTGGAAGATATTTCCATACGGATTTGAATACTGATGTGCCGAGAATTTTTGCACAGGAAATTTATCTGTCTTCCAATACCTATCTTGTAAACGAAGAATTTGTGCCGATTCTTTCCTCAAATGATCAGATTATTCGTGACGTGGTAGGCGACGGAATGCCGACGTTACTCGGATATGTGGCGACTTCCACCAAGGAGAGAAGTATTGAAGCGCTTCGTTCTCCGTTTGATGATCCGATTCTTGCATACTGGCAGTACGGACTCGGAAAGACCGTTGCATGGACGACGGACGCGACAGGTGAATGGACAGCAAATTATTCCGGATGGGAAAATTATCAGCTTCTGTGGCATAATATCCTTCAGTACGTGACCGAGGATATGGGTATGGAGGGTGCCTATGTAAGCGTTGAACAGAAGGGCTCAAAAGCAATCATCCATTATTCCACGGAAGAGTTTGATGCCGGTACAAAGGTGAAGGCAACGGTCTTTGATGATGAGGGAAACATTTCGGAAATCACGCTGGATCCGACCAGACCGGGTGAATATACCGCGGAAATCGAAACCAAGAATACGGGTGTTTACTCCATAAATGTTCAGCAGGAAAATGACGGAAAAGTAGTAGGAAGCACCAATACGGCTGCGATTATGCAGTATTCACTGGAATATCGTTTCTATCCGAACAATACGCTGCTGGATGATTATGCGGCAGTAGTCGGGGCAACATTTAATGAGAATGCGTCAGATGTATTCTTAAATCCGCCGGAATTCGTTAA
Organism: uncultured Lachnospiraceae bacterium; assembly: GCA_902783455.1. Lineage (GTDB taxonomy): Bacteria > Bacillota > Clostridia > Lachnospirales > Lachnospiraceae > UBA3766. The sequence continues at coordinate 6,707 of CACZRH010000246.1, forward strand.
GAACCGCTACAGCCTGACATTAACCCTTCTTCTGATTGCCGTAATTCTGTTCTTATGTGATATTGCAATCCGTCGGTTCCATGTGGATGTATGGCATTTATTAAGACTGGATAAATTAAAGGCAAAAATCAACGCCAAGGCGGCTCAGGTTGAGGATTACAGAAAGAATAAGGAAAGTATTGAACGTGCCAAGATTGCAAGAGAAGTGGTAAGCGGGGTGGAAACCGCCGGATCGGTAGGCGGATCGTTAGGAGCTGCAGCAGAAGGACAGACGGTTTCGGAAGCTGCTTCGGCAGATGCGGCAGGAGTTGAAAAAGGTTCCAAAAAGGCTTCGAAGAAGGCTGCAAAGAAAGCAAAACAGCAGGAAGACGAAGCACCGAAGGCTACTACTTTGTTTGCGGAAATGAATCAGAAGCGTTCCTATGAAAATTCGCAAAAGCAGGCAGCCATGCAGCAGGCGTTTCAGAACCAACAGGGCGGACAGCCGATGCAAAGCGGATTTAATACGCAGGGCGGATTTAATACGCAGGGCGGATTTAATCAGCAAAGACCTCAAGGGGTTCCGATGCAGCAGCGTCCCATGCAGGGTGGTTTTGCGGGACCGAAACCGCAGGGAACACCGATGCAGCAAAGACCTCAGGGGGCTCCGATGCAGCAGCGTCCTATGCAGGGCGCACCCATGCAGCAGAGACCGAATGCTCCGCAGGGCGGAAACAACTGGGTAAACCGTGTCAATCCCGGAAACAGTTATATGAATCAGGGACAAGGCAATCCGGGAAATCCTCCGGGAAATCCTTCCGGAAACCAGACCAAAACCTGGACCAGAAAATAGGAATCGAAAGATTTTTTTGTCCGGATTTGTATATTTTTTGTATCGGAATGAAATGACACAGACACAAATTATAAGAAAAGTGGATTTGTGGAAGGATTCCGGAAAGCATCGTTCCAATGCCGGTAAAATAAATAAAAAGAGCCGGAATGACTGAAAAAGTCAAATTCTTTAAAGAAATTAAATTTGGAATTAACAAAACAAGATATAGATTTAGGAGAAAAGTATATGTCGGACCGTCCAATCAGACCGGGAAACACTTCAAACGGAAAGAAAAAAAGACCATCCTCGTCCCACACTACCGGAAGCAGTCGCAGACCTTCTTCCCGTACAAGAGATGATGAAAGAGGAAGATCCTCTTCTAAAAAATCTTCTACTTCAAGATCATCCTCCGCAAGATCATCTTCCGTAAGATCCTCTTCCGGAAAATCATCCTCGAGAGGAGCGAATGGCATAAGATCCGATTTAAGAAGAGCAACTTCGGAAAGAGGGTATGTATCTTCCGTAAGCAAAAGAAGACGCAGAAGGAAAAGAAGGATGAGAGTACAACCGCGTGCTTTTGTTTTTCTTGCCGTAATGATTGCGTTAATCGGATTTATTACATTTGCAGCGGTAAGAGTGGCCAGTGGAAAAGGATTTCCGAATCCGTTTCGTGCCCTGGCCATGAAGGAAGGCACGATTATTGAATATCAGATGCCGGGGAACGTTCTTTCTGCAGGTGTACCTGAAGAATGGGCGACATTGGAAGCTGCACAGAAAGGAAAAGTGGACCCGCATATATCGCTTATTATGGTCGGTGATATGCTGATGCATTTAAACGTTACCAAGAGCGGCTTTATCGATGCTAACGGAAATGAAAAGAATTATGATGCGATTTTTGCGGATATAAAGGAGGATGTTCAGGCTGCCGATATTTCCATCGTGAACCAGGAGATTATGATGGGCGGTGCTGATTTGGAATACTCCGGATATCCGATGTTCAATACGGCGGATGAGCTGGCAACTTCCATTCATGATGCCGGATTTAATGTTGTGCTTCATGCAACCAACCATACCATGGACAAGTGGAAGAAGGGACTTTTGCATACCATGGAGGTTTGGAAACAGTTCCCGGATATCAAGGTGCTCGGCATTAATGAAACCAAGGAGCAGCAGGAAGAAGTCTACGTCTATGAAAAGGACGGTATGAAGATTGCCCTTTTAAATTATACGTATGGATTGAACGGAATGCCGATGCCGGATGATATGCCGTTTGCGGTTAATTTGATCGAAGAAGGACTGATGGAACGCAATATCAAAAAAGCCCATGAGCAGGCCGATTTTGTTGTGGTACTGATTCACTGGGGAAATGAGTATCAGACTTATGCATCGGATAATCAGAAGATGTGGTGTAAATGGTTCCTCGATCATGACGTGGATTTAATTATCGGAGCGCATCCCCATGTAATTCAGCCGATTGAATGGTATGAAAATGAAGAGACCGGTCACAAGATGCTTGTATATTATTCGCTTGGTAATTTTATCACCGGTACGAGATCCACGAACCCGAAAACCGGAGAGCAGGCAGTCGGAGGAATGGCCAGAGTGGAATTAACCCGTGATGAAAGCGGTAACGTGGTAATAGAAGACTACGGAATCGAACCTACGGTTGCTCACGTAGATGTTCGCGGAGGCCACGGCAGCATTTATACGAAATATCTGAAGAATTATACGGAAGAGGATATGAATAATAACAGTATCCACAGACAGGATCCGGCCTTTACCATACAGATGTGTAAAGATCTTGCCAGAAAAGTCTGGGGTGATCTGTATGTGGAAGAATAAAGGAAAAAGGCAGTAAAAAGGGAAGCGAAAGATCATGTCAACATCACGGCAAATCCCGGAAATAACGACTCTATGCTATATCCAAAAAGACAACTGCTATTTGATGATGCACAGAGTGAAAAAAGAAAAAGACATCAATAAGGATAAATGGATTGGTGTCGGCGGGCATTTTGAATACGGAGAAAGTCCGGATGAATGTCTGCTTCGTGAAGTAAAGGAAGAAACCGGACTGACCCTTCTTGATTATAAGGCAAGAGGAATCATTACTTTTCTCTATGGAGAAAATGTGGTCGAATATATGCATCTTTATACGGCGGATCGTTTTGAAGGAGAACTTACAAAGTGTGATGAAGGTGAACTGGTATGGGTTCCCGTGAATGAAGTGGAAAATCTTCCCATTTGGGAAGGCGATAAAATTTTTTTAAAACGTCTTCGCGAAAGTGATGAATTTTTCTCTTTGAAATTAGTCTATTCTTTGGATAACACTCTGACAGGGGTATACCTTCATTAGTAGGTTTTTTCAATCTCTCCCGAAATACCGTATTGTTTACGGAAGGCTTCCAAATCTTTGGCATTTCGAATCAGCATAAGGTCTTCGAATTCGCCGGTTTGCAGATTTCGAAAACCGGCGACCTGTTCACCGGTACAGATACTGCACCTAAGAACCGGTTTGTATTTGGAGGCGTCGTATGTCTTTTTCTCATTTTTATGAAACATTTTTCTTTCCTCCTTTTTCCGGATCATCTGTTTTTTATTGTACCACCTGTGGGGAAAATGTGAAATGTTATACATAAAACGTATAAAAAGATTGGTTCTGGCGAAAACAGCTACCCTGAAAATGAAAAGAAAAATCGGAAAGGAATGTACCGATGGCGTTTCAGATTATTCGAAATGATATAACGAAAATTAGCGCGGATGCAATCGTAAATACGGCCAATCCCGAACCGGTCTGCGGAGGGGGGACGGATACCGCAATCTATCAGGCAGCAGGATTTGAAGATCTTCTTGCGGCAAGAAAAGAAATCGGTTCGATTAAGCCGGGAGAAGCGGCTTATACTTCTGCTTTTGCGCTGAATGCAGACTATATTATTCATACCGTCGGTCCCGTCTGGCAGGGTGGTGATTCAGGGGAGTATGAAATTCTTGCATCCTGTTATCGTAATTCCTTAAATCTTGCAAAGAGGCTTCAGTGTGATTCCATAGCGTTTCCGCTTATTTCCACCGGTGCATACGGCTTTCCGAGAGCGGAAGCGTTAAATATTGCAATCAGGGAAATCAGGGCTTTTTCAGACGCTCTTTCCGAATCAGAGGATATGGAAATAACACTTGTTGTATTCGACAGGGAATCCTTTGTTTTGTCAGGGCAGGTTTTCGACGGAGTGGATGCATTTATCGACGGAAATTATGTGGAAGAAAAAATGCAGTCCGAATACTTTGCCGGACATATGGACGAAAGTGTTTGTTTTTCTGCAAGAAACCGTGAAGAAAACCCGAATTTTTCCGAACAAAAAACAAAGGGGAAAAATTTATCCGTAAGACAAAATTTATTCGGTTCGTTTTTGAAAAATCAAACCTCGAAAAAACGGTTTGCATTATCTTCCGAAGAAGAATATAAAGAAGAAAGCGAAGAAGAAAAAGAAGAATGGCTTGATGAAAGCACGGATGACCATTATGAGGAATGTATAGAGGAAAGTCCGGAGGAAAGTGTTGAGGAGTGCCTAAGTGAAAGTCCTGTCGAACTGAAAATGGCATGTGCCGCACCGAGAAGTCTGGAAGACGTGATGGCTGAAATCGGTGAAACCTGGCAGGAAAGCCTTCTTCGTCTGATTGATGAAAAAGGCTATACCGATACGCAGGTTTATAAAAAAGCAAATATCGACCGGAAACTTTTTTCCAAGATCCGGAGCAATCCCGCTTATCAGCCAAAGAAAATGACAGCAGTAGCTTTTGCTCTTGCACTTGAATTAAACTTAGATGAAACGAAAGATTTCTTAGGGCGTGCGGGGTATGCCTTTTCGCCGAGTAACCGTTTTGATCTGATCGTGGAATATTTTATTCGCAATGAAGAATATGATATTTACACAATCAATCTGGCATTATTCGATCATGACCAGCCGCTTCTCGGAGCATAAAGAATTCGGACTGTTGACACAAAGAAGTGAAAATTATATAATGTATGCGTCACGGGAGTGCTTAAGGTTTTAGGCTGAGAGACAGCAAATCCACTGTCAATCCTATGGGAGATACCCAAAACCTGATCCGGATAATGCCGGCGTAGGGAGAATGATGTATTTGAAATGTTGCCCTTCTCGTGATGAGAAGGGCTTTTATTATGTGCAGGGCTGCGTAAGGTATTTTCCTGCTTACGCAGGACGCAGCCCGCACACGAGTAGGGTGCGAATGAATTCTTCCCTACTCGATTGCGCTGAACGCAGCCCGCGCGCGAGTAGGGGGGCGAATTAATTCTTCCCTATTCGATTTACACGTCGCAAAAGGAGAAAAAATGGAAAAATTAAATGCCAATGTTGCCATTCAGGTGCTTCCGTCCGTTTTGGAGGATGAGGAAATCGTCCGTATTGTAGATGCGGTCATTGATTATATCAAAAGTACCGGTGTCGAATATTATGTAGGCCCCTGTGAAACTTCCATGGAAGGGGATTATGAGGAACTGATGGAAATCGTAAAACAGTGTCAGTATATTGCGATTGAGGCCGGAGCGCCAAGCGTCATGAGCTATGTAAAGATTACCTATAAACCGGAAGGGGAAAAGCTTACAATTGAGCGCAAGACCGCAAAGCATCATCAGCATGATCTGGCGAAATCCATGAAGAATAAAACTGCGTAAACAGTTGCTATTGAAAAGACAAAAGCGAATGAATCGAAAGAATAATAAAGCAAAAGAAATATGGATTCCGGTTGCGACCATTTTGGTTTTTCTTCTCATTTGGCAACTGATTTGTGCTCTCGGGTGGGTTCCGGGTTTTATGCTGCCTTCTCCCGTTGATGTAGGAAGGGCGTTTATTACGGATTTTCCCCTTCTTATGCATCATGCAGGAATTACTTTGCTGGAAGCATTTTTAGGACTTGTAATCGGTGTCATACTCGGGTTTACCTGTGCGGCATTCATGGATACCTTTCCTGTGGTAAAAAGTGCATTATATCCGATTCTTGTTCTTACGCAGACGATTCCTCCGGTAGCAATTGCTCCATTGCTTATTCTGTGGTTTTCTTACGGAATGTGGCCGAAGGTAATACTGGTTGTGCTGGTTGCATTTTTTCCGATGGCAGTAGGTCTTTTGGAGGGTTTTCAGTCTGTAGATGCGGATATGGTAAGACTGATGAAATCCATGAAGGCAACGAAGTGGCAGATTTTCTGGAAAGTGAAAGTGCCTTCCGCACTCGGGAATTTTTTCTCGGGATTAAAAATTGCTGTTTCCTATTCCGTTGTGGGAGCGGTCATTGCCGAATGGCTCGGCGGATTCATCGGGCTGGGCGTATATATGACAAGAGTCAAAAAATCGTTGTCTTACGATAAAATGTTTGCGGTAATTCTTTTGGTTTCCGTCATCAGCCTGATTCTCATGGCAGTAGTAAAACTGATTCAGTATAAGGCAATGCCGTGGGAGCATGCAAAAGAGGAGTAGCGGCCGGTAAAAAAGCGGCAGGGTAAGACAGAAGAGCAAGTGCGGAATAAAACTGCCGGAAAAGACAGTAGAAATGCTGCGGGGCAGACAGAAGAACTAATTTGAAAAACGAATAAGAGGAAGTAATAAAAGAAGGAGATAAAAAATGAAAAAGTTATCGAAAATTTTAATCAGTTTCAGCCTGATGATTGCCATGGTGGTTTCCATGATTGCATGTACGCCGGAGTCCCCTCCGCTTGATCCGATTCAGGACATCACCCTGGTTCTTGACTGGACGCCCAATACCAACCACACCGGATTTTATGTAGCGCTGGAAAAAGGCTATTTTGAAGACGAAGGTCTGAACGTAAAAATCGTACAGCCCCCCGAAGACGGTGCAACCACGATGGTGGCTTCCGGACAGGCACAGTTCGGAATTGATTTCCAGGATTATCTTGCACCCGTATTTACCTCCGAGGAAAAAATCCCCGTTGAGGCGGTAGCAACTTTGATTCAGCATAATACCTCCGGTATCATTTCCTTAAAGGAAGACGGAATCGCAACTCCGAAGGGCCTGGAAGGAAAGAATTACGCAACCTGGGATCTGCCCGTGGAAAAGGCGATGATGCAGAATATCGTGGAAGCGGACGGCGGAGATTTTTCCAAAGTAAACCTGATTCCGGAATACGTGGAAAACGAGCCTGCCGCATTACAGCAGGACATTGACGCTATCTGGGTTTATTATGCATGGGCAGGTATTTCCTGCAAGCAGGCCGGGCTTGATACCAATATGATTTATTTTAAGGACATTACGCCGGAGTTTGACTACTATAGCCCCGTCATTATTGCAAATACCGATTTTCTTGCTTCCAATCCGAAAGCTGCCAAGGGCTTTCTGAACGCATGCAAGAGAGGATATGAATTTGCGATTGAAAATCCGGATGAGGCAGCAGAGATTCTCTGCAAGCAGGTTCCGGAACTGGATCCGGCACTCGTAAAGGAAAGCCAGGAGTGGCTTGCAGGCGAATATAAGGCAGACGTGGAGCGCTGGGGATATATCGACCAAAAAAGATGGGACGCTTTCTATGCATGGTTATATGAAAATCAGTTAAGCGATGAAATCCCTGCAGGATACGGATTTACAAACGATTATCTGCCGGAATGATGGAAAGTACTACAAATGTAGGTTGATTGAATGGAAAAAGAAATCCTTCGTGCAGAACATATTTCAAAAGCATATGGAGGAAAGCAGATACTCAGCGACATAGATTTTTCACTGAAAGAGGGTGAACTGGTTTGTCTGCTTGGCGTGAGCGGCGTTGGTAAAACAACGCTGTTTAACGTACTCGCCGGTTTGACTATACCGGATTCCGGAAAGGTTTGGATCCTGGATTCCGAGAATGCGTTTCAGGATATAACGGGTAAATCAGGGAAACTCAGTTATATGCTTCAAAAGGATTTGTTACTGCCACATATGCATGTGATTGATAATGTTGCACTTCCCCTTACCTTAAAAGGGATGGCAAAGAAGAAGGCAAGGGAGGTCGCCGCGGGATATTTTAAACGATTCGGTCTTGCCGGAACGGAAGAAAAATATCCCGCCCAGTTATCCGGCGGTATGAGGCAAAGGGCGGCACTTCTTCGCACCTATCTGTGCGGCAATCAGGTTGCCCTGCTGGATGAACCGTTTTCCGCCTTAGATACCATTACAAGAGCATCCATGCAGGAGTGGTTTTTGAAGGTTACAAAGGACCTTCGAATGTCTACGATTTTTATTACGCATGACATTGATGAAGCAATCCTGATCTCGGACAGAATCTATATTATGAGCGGTTCTCCGGCAACGCTTACAAAGGAATTTTTCATAGACCGTCCGAAACCCAGAAATCAGGCATTCACAATGACAGAGGAATTCCTTTCGTACAAAAAAGAAATCCGAAAACAGCTGTTCGTTGACCAGATAGCTTTTTCTTGACAAGAATGTATTCTTGCGATACAATAATTTTTGCGCGTAAGCGAGAAATAAGTGTGCGCTTAGCTCAGCTGGATAGAGCGTTTGGCTACGGACCAAAAGGTCGGGGGTTCGAATCCTCTAGCGCACGTGAAAAGAAAAACAGGGATGCAAAAGCATCCCTGCTTTTTCTTTTAAGCGGCGTTGCCGCTTCGCTCCGGTCGGCGCAAAACCGACGTCCCCCGGACGTCGTGCGCCCTCTAGCGCACGTAGGTTGGGAAGTCTCGAAATCCTTATAAATAAAGGGTTTCGGGATTTTTCTTTTGCTCTAAAAGGGGTGGGATATATGCATTCTTTCATGTGGCGTTACGACACGGGTACTTGCGATGACATAA
>CACZRH010000247.1 GCA_902783455.1 uncultured Lachnospiraceae bacterium
CCTTCGTGAATATGGTATTTTGCCTTTTCCACCATTTCGCAGTAGGCTTCTTTTTCAAAGAGGGGAGTGATTTCTCCTGTGAGCCGTCCTGCGGGCTCGGAGATTTTTTCTCCGTGTTCGATTAAATCCTTCATTTGTTTTAATTCTAAAACCGCTTTATTGTAGGACACCTCCGGATCGGAGAGTGACATGTTGGCAATCAGTATGATTTTCTGGGCCACGTTGTCGAAGGCGATTACTTTGTCAAAAAGCATTAAGTCCACATCCTTGAACTGTTCGCTGTCTTCGGTTTTGCACTTTACGGTGGGCTCGCTGTAGCCTAAATAGTCATAGGAAAAATATCCTACCAGTCCTCCGGTAAAAGGAGGAAATCCGGGAAGCCTCGGGCTTTTGTACTGTGCCAGAATCTGGCGAAGATATTCCGAGGGGTTCCCGGTGTGAATCGATAAATCGCCGGCCTTTAAAAGACCGTCAATGCAAGTAATCTCCATTTTGGGATCAAAGCCAAGGAAGGTATATCTGCCCCAGGTTTCGTCGGCCTGGGCGGACTCTAAAAGATAGCAGTGAGTGGACACATTTTTCAAAATGCGCATGGTCTCTATGGGTGTGGTGAAGTCCGATAACATTTCACACATAACGGGCAGAACCTTGAATTCTCCGCTTTGCGCCAGTTCCATTGCTTCCTCAAGTGAGGGTTTTAGCTGCATCATTTTTTACCTCCTTTGCTTGGGGCATAAAAAAACGCCCCTGACAGAATCTGAAATTCCGTCAAGGACGAATAAAATCTTTATCCGCGGTGCCACCTTGATTCACAAAAATCTTTGTGCTCTTTACAGGATACCATCATATCCCAGACAACTAACGTATGCCTCACGTCGCAGAATACTCTGTATTGAAAACACATTTGACTGCGCCCTCCGCGGTCCATTTGACAAGTTGTTTCACACCTGTTCTCAGCTTACCAGGCTCTCTGTAGTGGCATCGATGCCGTTATCTCCGCTTCATCGGTTTAAAGTATCAAATTTGAAATAAAATTAGCACAGATTTTTTTCCCTGTCAACAGGATATTTAAAAAATGCAGAATATTTAAAATATCGGGATGATTCCATGTTTTTGAAAAAAGTGTAAAAAGAAGAGCCGGTTAGTTTTCTCAGAGGTGAAACTGAAGAAAAGTTGATAGAATAGGAAATCCGGGTATGTTATAATATTGGTTGAAAAAGAGTTTCAAAAGTTTCCCGGACAGGAAAGCGAGAAAAATAGGATTAAAACTTAGAAAAAAAGTATGGAAGGTAAATGAAGATGAAGTGTCCCAAGTGTAATTCGGAAATGGAATCAATGGTTTGTAAGTGTGGTTACAGAATGAAATCAGACGATTATACAGAACAGTTTTTATCGCTACCGATGGATGGAAGTTTTTCGGAAACTATTCAAGAGATGGCAATATCACTACCTGTGGATGGGGATGGCGAGGATAATTTGGAGACAGATTATGCAAAGAAAATGGAACATTGGCGTAAGGATGCGGAAAAAGACAGAAAAGAAAAGGAATTTTGCTTAAGCAAGGCAAAAGGAATATTACGGAATGAATTGGGATTAACAGATGAAGTGGCTGCTGATTATGTTGAGTTACTGGCATTTGTATTTTGGGGAGAGGATTCTTTTGACAAAAGCATCAACCACGAATCGGTGGAAGAAAAACAGGCTTTATCAAATAAGACATTGTATGTAGGTGAATTTGAAACAAAGTATGAGGCAGAACCAATCAAAAAAGCAGAACCAATCAAAAAAGCAGAAACAATCAAAAAAGATGAAACGAACGCTGTCGGTTTACGATCGGCAGCAGGAAACGGTACCATGCCTTTAAGTTATATTCTTGGCTGGGACAAATCGCGAGGAAATGCGTTAGGGTCACCGTCGACTGTAGCAGTGGAATCCCAAAAACAAACAAATCAAATTGGCATAGAGGAGAGTTCACGTTCAAATCCGGGTCAGGTATTGAAGCAGCAACCCAGCGAACAACAGAAGGATAACAGGGTAACAATCGAAAGAAAAGCCTCTGCAGGAGACAGGGATGCACAATGTATAGTAGGAAAATCGTATTGTATGGGTATTAAAGGTTTTCCGGAAGATATACAAAAGGGTCTGTATTGGCTGGATAAGGCAGCAAAACAAGG
>CACZRH010000248.1 GCA_902783455.1 uncultured Lachnospiraceae bacterium
CCGCTGCCATGCCTGCTGCATCGATTTGTGACGCTACAAAGGAAGCATAAATCTGCTGCTCGTTTTCTTTTAAATATGCATCGTAGAGTCCGTCGCCCATCGCATCAACGCCCGCTTCCACGCTCTGTCTTGCATTTGCGCTTACCGCATTCGGGTCAAGCGAAGCAATCACGGAATCCAAAACCGCATCATAATTTTCAATGGTTAAATTCACGCCTTCCATTCCGGCATCCGATAACGCTGCGGACGCAGAAGCAAGAAGGGTTTGAAAAATTGTTGCCGAACCGGTCTGAAGCGCTTCATTGTTTGCACTAAGCGTATTTAAACCGCTCTGTAAATCCGCAACGCCTCCGTCCACTTTTTCGACACCGTCTGATAAACCGGCAGCACCTTTCTGAAGGCTTCCGACTCCGTCTGCAAGTTTTCCCGCGCCGTCTGCAAGACTTCCGACACCCTTTTTCAGATCTCCGGTTCCGTTTGCCAGAGTTCCGGCACCGTCCTTTAATTTTCCGGTTCCGTCACTTAATGCAGCCGCACCGTCCGCAAGCTTTCCGACACCGTCCTTTAATTCCGCGGTCTTGCCGGATAAAGTTGTAAGGCCGTCCGAAAGTTTTTTGGATCCGTCCTTAAGTTTCCCGGATGCATCCGTCAATTTATCCAGATCGTCATTTAAATCTTTCTCGAGATTATTTAATTTTTCCCTGCCGTCCGGCTCTTCCTCATTAAAGAGCTCATTCGTGGCCAGAGTAATGGACGGGGCCATTTTAAAATCCTTCACATTGGCTTTGATTTCCACATATTCCGGAATATCAAAAACATCTTCCGACAATTTCAGATTATCCTGAAGTCCCGGAAATGCGTATCCTATCACGATGCTTCTCGATCCGTCATCGATGATTTTTGCATTCACGGCACTCACGTCACGGAAGGTCTCATTGTCCAAAATCAGTCCGCTCATCATGGTAAACGGAACACAGACCTTTTCTTCCTTTCCGTCAATGGTAACCGTCTCGGAAGTATTATTCTTATAATCAAAACGGATGGTTAAATCTCCGGTCTCTCCTAAGATCTCTTCCGGATTTACTCTCTCCCCTTTGAAAAAATAGCTGACCGCCACATCTACCGGAGGCTTTTCACTGCTTTCTTTCTGCTCGTAATAGCTTTCCTCTTCTCCTTCCGCTTTTTCGGAACGGATGACTTTATTTACGTTTCCTTTTGCATCTGCTAAAACATATACCGTCTCGCCCTCTTCCATGACATTGGAAGCCGAATTCGTTCCGCGATAGGCATTCGTCATCTCCAGTATTTCGCTTGCATTTTCCACTTTTTGGCTTATATCCGCAGCATCGTTTGCACCGATTTTACTTAAGGTATCGCATCCGACTAAGGAAAAGCACATTCCAACCGCAAGAATACCGCATAACACTTTTACAATTTTATTTCTCATAATCCTTTGCCTCTTTTCTGTTTTCCAATTCTGTTTCCGTTTTTCATTTTTCACTTTCAAATCCGAAAGCATTGATCTTCCTTCAAATTATCTTACATGCAGCAGTTTTTTCTCCTGCCTGCCGATTTTCATCATTCCGATTGTGGTTGCGCAGATGATTTTATCGCACAGCATCAAAAGCGCCGGAAGAATGAAGATGACCAAAAGCATACTGATTACCGCACCGCGTGCAAGCAGCATGCACATGGACTTGATGATGTCCATATCCGAGTACACGCAGACACCGAAGGTTGCGGCAAACAATCCCATACCGGATACCACAATGGAGGGGATGGAATTTTTCAATGCCGTATGCACCGCTCCCTTTTTGCTTTCTCCTCCGATTCTGGAATTTTTATATCTTGTGGTCAGAAGGATTGCGTAATCCACCGTTGCGCCAAGCTGAATCGTACTGATGCAGATCGGTGCGATAAACGGAAGCTGCTGGTTCATATAATGAGGCAGTCCGAGGTTGATAAAAATCGCAAGCTCGATGACCGAAATTAAGATAAACGGAAGTGAAATGCTCTTTTCCACCAAGGCAATGATGACAAAAATCGCCAGAATGGACACTGCATTGACCACGCGGAAATCCCGGTCCGTCGTTTCAATCATGTCCTTCATACAGGGTGCTTCTCCGATTAACATTCCACCCTTGTCGTATTTTTTCAAAATTGCATTCAGTTCGTCAATCTGGGTATTCACCTTATCGCTGGCCGCCTTATATTCGGAATTGATTAACATTAACTTCCAGCGGTCGGACTCCAGAATGCTTTTGACGGAATCCGGCAAAACATCTTCCGGAACCGCCTCTCCGAGCACGGATTCAAGGCCCAGAACATATTTCACGCCTTCCACTTCCTCCATCTCGCGAACCATCTTGCGGATATCCGCGGAGGGGGTATTTTTATCAATCAGAATCATATGGGTGGAGGCGATGTCGAATTCCGTCCGTAATTTGGAATTGGCAATTACAAAACCCATATCCTTCGGAAGACACTCACCCATATCATAGTAAACTTCCTTCTGAGTCTTTCGGTATCCGTAGAAAAAGACCGGAATCAGAATCACAAAGACTGCAATAAAAGCAGGAAAAACTTTTAAAATTCCCTTTGATATTTTATCCATGTTCGGAATCAGTGCCTTATGCATCGTCTTCGTAAGCAGCTTATCCAGCACCAAAATTAAGGAAGGCAGTACGGTAACACATCCGACTACACCGAATAAAACACCCTTTGCCATAACGATTCCAAGGTCACGCCCCATCGTAAAGGTCATAAAGCACAGTGCGATAAATCCTGCAACCGTGGTTACGCTGCTTCCGATTACACTCGTTAAGGTCTCATGAATGGCATTGGCCATTGCTTCGAAGCGGTCCGGATTCAGCCTTTTCTGCTCGTTATATGCGTGCCATAAAAAGATCGAATAATCCATTGTAACAGCCAGCTGCAATACAGCGGAAAGAGCCTTGGTGATATAGGAAATCTCTCCTAAGAAAATATTGCTGCCCAGGTTTAATAGAATCATCATTCCGATTGAAATTAAGAAAACCACCGGAATCAAAAAGTTATCCAGCAGAAGCTCCATTGCAACAGCCGCAAGAACCACTGCAATCGCAACATAAATCGGTTCCTCTTTTTCACAAAGATCCTTTAAATCCGTAACCAGTGCACTCATTCCTGACACATAACACTGCTCCCCGCAGATCCGTCTGATTTCGCGCACCGTCTGAATCGCTTCATCCGAGGATGTGGATGTATCAAAGAATACCGCCAACATCGTGGCATTTTCCGAATTAAATGCATCATAAAATTTCTTCGGAAGAAATTCCTTCGGAACCTTCAAATCCTCGGAAAGTGTATCGTACCAAAGCACGGTATCCACATGCTCCACTTCTTTTAACCGGTTGCATAAAAGATGCACGTCCCGGTCGGACATATTCTCCACGATAATGAAGGAAAACGCTCCCTTTCCGAAATCCTCCATCAGCTGGTCCTGTCCCTTCACGGTTTCCATGGAATCCGGCAGGTAGTTCAGCATATCGTAATTGATTCTCGTATGCATCATTCCCAAAAATGCCGGAACCATCAGAATCAGAGTCAGAATCAGAATCGGAATTCTGAATTTCACAACTGCTTTTGAAAACTTCACAATTAAGACCTCCTTTTTCTTTTCCTTTTTCCGATTCTAACTATAAATCCCTCATGTTTTTTTCTGAATGGATAAAATAAGACCCGTGTTCAGTTTTTGAACAACGGGTCTTTATTATCCAAAATTTGGACATTTTATGGATTTTGTATAAAAATGGGAACCTGGATTATTTTTGCTTCTTTGACCGGCGGATGGCTTCCTCCACGGTTCCTCCGTTCAGTTCCAGAAAACGGTGAATTGTTTCATGAATGTCACCTTCCATGCCGTTTTCCATCCAGTCCATGACAATTCCGAAGCTGACACATTTGTAATAAATAACCAGTACTTCCGCATTCTCCGCATCAATTTTCATCTCGGGAAATGCGGTTTCTCCGTAAGCACGGACCGCATATTCGCAAACACCCCAGAGATGCTGCTCGAAAATATCCCTGTTTGCGGAATTAAAAATATTTAAAATCAGCTTCTTTTTTTCCTCGGCAAAATTCGCAATTACATTCAGACATTCTTCAATCGAGGATACTTCCGGATATTTCGCAATTAAGCGGTCCACCTCTTCGAGCGTAATTTCTTCAATCAGCGCAGGAATGTCCTGAAAATGATAGTAAAAGGAATTCCGGTTGATTCCGCATTCATCCGCAATCACTTGTACGGTGATTTTGGAAAGCGGACGTTCCCCGAGTAATTTAATAAAAGTTTCCTTAATGGCTTTTTTCGTGAAATTTGACATATTTCTCTTTACTTACGCCGTCGTATAGTTATCGAAATATCCCTGAATCAGTACAATCGGGGTACCCTTGTCACCGGAACCGGAGGTCAGGTCACAAAGCGAACCGATTAAGTCGGTTAACTGTCTCGGGGTAGTTCCCTGGGAAGCCATGTTTCCGACTAAGTTGGACTGTTTTGCCTTGATGCTTTCGGAAATCGCATTCTTTAATGCCTCGCCGGATAAAGAAGCAAAATCATTATCCGCAAGATATTTTAATTTCAGTTCGTTCGGGGTTCCGATTAATCCGTCGGTAAATGCGGGAGATACAACCGGATCGGCAAGCTCCCAGATTTTTCCCTGAGGATCCTTGAATGCGCCGTCACCGTAAACCATGACTTCCACATGCTTTCCGGTACGGTTTAAAATCTGCTCCTGGATTTCCAAAACCAGTTCCTTGCATTCCTCTCTCGGGAAAAGCTTTACCTTATTCTCGGTGGACTTGTTGGATCCGAGCAGACCGTATTTGCTGTTATATCCGCTTCCGTTCACGGACTCGGTCATAATGTCATCCAGACCGCAAACCACCTTTGCACCTCCTGCAAGCAGGATTCTCTTGGTACGCTTTCTGGTATGAATATCGCAGTTGATGATGCAGTCGGTATAATCAAGAATCGTTTTTGCCTGATTTGCAAAAACAACTTCAACATCTGCACCCTCTTCCTTGATGATATCGGAATAGTAATCGATGTAATCAACACCGGTAAACTCATGCTTGTTATATCCGAAAAGCTCTCTGTATTTTTCCAGGGAAAGAACATCGGAATAAGGATTTACGCCGGCATCATCAATCTGATCCCAGGTAAGAAGTGCATTTCCGACCTCATCGGAAGGATAGCTGAGCATTAAAACCACCTTCTTGCAACCTCTTGCAATACCCTTTAAGTTGATTGCAAAACGGTTTCTGGAAAGGATGGGGAAAATTACTCCGACGGTTTCTCCGCCAAGCTTATTCTTTACATCCTCTGCAATATCATCTACGGATACGTAATTACCCTGTGATCTTGCCACAATACTCTCGGTCAGTGCAATAACGTCTCTATCGCGAAGTTCAAATCCTTCGCTCTGCGCTGCACCGAGCACGCTGTCCACTGCGATGTCCACAAGATTATCGCCTTCTCTGATAATCGGACAACGAATTCCTCTGGAAACTGTACCTACTCTTCTTTCCATTCCCTGATTCCTCCTTACAAACTCAGAATTACTTTTATTTCTGCTTTACCCTTTTCAGGGCTTTTTTTCTTTACTTTCCGGAACTTACTTTCTTTTCCCGGGCATTTCCTTTACCATTCGTAAATCTTACTCCGGCTTTCCGTTCACGGTTACGTGATCCTTTAAATAATCCAGTACGGCAAACATAATTGCGGACTGATTCAAAAATCCCTCGCCGTAGGTTTCCACCATCTGCGGACGGAACTGCTCCGTAATTCCGTAAGATCCGTAAACATCATTTACATTCTGTTCCGTCACGGTAAGTCCCGCATCCTCGTAGATTGCCTGGTAAACAAGCATCTGGTCGGCGATTTTTTCCGCCTGTGTACGAAGATAGGAATAATAATCCTTCTTATCCTTTCCGGTATAATCCTCAAAGGAATTATAAAGTGTCTGACCGTATGTGGACTGATAATATTTGTTGTAAGAATTGTACTGCTCGATGTCAGAGCCCTTGGTTAAAGCCATCAGCCCTTTGACATAGGATTCCGGATAGGAATTTACCGTCGAATTATCATTCACGTAATTCTGCAGATATTCGCTTAAATTCTTGTCATACTGCTCATCCTTGTATTTTTGAATGAACGCATCCGCGGTTCTTGCCTCGTCCGAAAGATGGGTCTGTACGAACTCATCATTAAATTCCTGATCTACGTAAATTCCGTTCACGGTAATACGGAACACCGCATCCTTGCCGGCCACTTCGGCATTGCCGTAATCCTCCGGGAAGGTAACCTCGATATCAAAATTATCGCCGGCCTTGTGTCCGGTCAGCTGCTCTTCGAAATCATCAATATATCCTGCTTTTCCGACCACGATATCGGTACCTTTGCCCTGGGTGTTTCCGCCCTGGAATTCAACACCGTCGATACTGCCGACATAATCGATGTTGATGGAATCGCCCATTTTGATTTCACGGTCCAAATCCGATGTATAGGCTTTGTAATCCTTCAGGATTCCGTTTAAGTATGATTCAAGCTCCTCATCGGAAATTGCAAGCTCGTCATACTCGGCGGTAATGTTGTTATAATCACAAAGTGTCACATAATCCTTTGCCGTAACGCCACTGATCATTCCATTATCATCAAGCCCTACGGAATAGTTATTGGTTTCCTTCACGGAAAAACTCAAGGAATAAACTACCACCCAGGCAATGCAGCCGATTACCGCAAGTCCTACCACAATACTCGCTATGGTAACAATGCTTTTCTGAAGCTTTGCTTTTTTCTCCGCCTTTTTCCGGCGTGCTTTCTTACTTTCCGTATTTCCCATTTCTTTCCTTACCTGTTTTTCTGATGTCCGTTTTTCTCTTTCCTGTTTTCCGCATTTTTATCAAAATCCCTGCAAGCGCAAACCGGACAAATATTTATTCTGCTTCCTAATTCTGCTTCTTGTTCATGTCTTCCTGACGAATCTGTGCACGCTTAATCTTGCCGCCTAAAGTCTTTGGAAGTTCATCCACGAATTCCACGATTCTCGGATACTTATAAGGCGCCGTTGCATGCTTTACATGATTCTGAAGCTCCTTAATCAGCTCTTCGCTCGGTTCATAGCCCTTTGCCAGAACGACCGTTGCCTTAACCACCTGGCCTCTGATCGGATCCGGTGCCGCCGTAATCGCACATTCCACAACCGCGGGATGCTCAATTAATGCAGACTCAACCTCGAACGGTCCGATTCGGTAACCGGAGCACTTAATAACGTCATCGTGACGGCCTACGAACCAGTAATATCCGTCCGTATCCTCCCATGCAACGTCCTTTAAGTTATAAACACCACTACCGAGCGCCTCTTCGGTAAGCTCGGGATTGCGGTAATATCCGACAAACAGTCCGACCGGCGGATTCTCACGAAGTCCGCAGATACAGATTTCGCCTTCCTCACCCTGTACGCACTCGCCGCCGTCGGTATTCATTAAATGAATATCATAAATCGGGGAAAGCTTTCCAAGTGTTCCGGGCTTTGCCTCAAACCACGGGAAGTTCGCAATCAGTACCGTTCCTTCGGTCTGTCCGAAACCGGATGCAATTTTATGACCGGTCAGTTCCTCCCAGCGGTTAAATACCTCCGGATTCAAAGGCTCGCCTGCCGTTGCCCAGTGCTGAACGCTGGATAAATCGTAACTTGCCACATCCTCCTGCAGCATGAAACGATACATGGTGGGCGGCGCACAGAACGTCGTTAACTTGTATTTTTCAATCATCGCAAGCAGGTTATTGGCATGGAAGCGGTCCATATCATATGCAAAAATCGTAGCCCCGCAAATCCACTGCCCGTAAATTTTTCCCCAGCCGAATTTCGCCCAGCCGGAGTCGGAAACGCTCATATGGAGCTTGTTTTCCTGTACCTGCTGCCAGTATTTCGCGGTAACGATATGGCCCAGCGGGTGATTATAGTTATGGCAGACCATCTTCGGCATTCCGGTTGTTCCGGAGGTGAAGTAAATCTGCATAATATCGGTATTGGTAGTTGCTTCCTGCCCGGTGGGGCGCTTAAAGGTATCCGGATATTTGGCGAATTCCTCGTCGAAATTAAGCCATCCTTCCTTATTCTCGTTCGTTACATAGATTTCCTGAATGCAGGATGCTTCGGGACGCGCAAGTTCCATCTGCTCCATAACGTAAGCATCGTTCACGCAGATAAACGCCTTGATATCCGCCGCATTCGCACGGTATGCGATATCCTTTTTGGTAAGCTGCAGCGTTCCCGGAATGATGATAACACCGAGTTTCATAAGACCCACTGCTGCAACCCAGTACTCCCAGCGGCGTCTTAAAATCAGCATAACTACATCGCCCTTTTTAAAGCCCTTGGAAGCAAACATATTGGCTACCTGATTGGACATTTTGGAAATATCCGTAAAGGTAAACGTTTTTTCATTGCCGTGGTCATCGCACCAAACCAGCGCCCGCTTTTCCGGCTCTGCCTCGGCCCATGCATCCACGATGTCATATCCGAAATTGAATCCGTTCGGAATATTTACTTTATAATTCTTCTTAAAATCCTCGTAAGAATCAAACTCGATTCTCGGTAAAAACTTCTCTAACATTGTCTCTCTCCAATCTCACCCGGAATATACCTGCGACCGCAGTACAATGTCCGGTCCGCCGCATCCCTACTCGGCAATCATGGTAAGGAAAATAGCCGGCTCGTCGCCGCCGCATTTCTGTCCGTGCGGGTAATTCGGGTTAAAATATATACTGTCGCCTGCGTGTAATACCAATTCCTTGTCACCATGGGTGACGACGACAGTTCCTTTTAAGACGAGGTTGAATTCCTCGCCCCTGTGAGAGACTAAATCCGCGGGCTTGTCGGAAGGATCCAGTGTTACGATGAAGGGCTGCATGATTTCATTGTTATAATGAAATGCCAGATCCTGAAAATGATAGCCCGGGTAACGGTCTGCAATTTTTCCTTCGCCCTTTCTGACTACCTGATAGGTATTCAGCTTGGCGCTGACGCCCGTTAAAATTTCGGAAAAGTCCACTTTATACATTTTTGAAAGCTGGTAGAGCACGTTAATCGGAATTCCCTGACCATCGGCTTCGTACTGTTTGTACTCTTCCACGGGAACGCCTAAGCGATTTGCTACCTCTTCTTCGGTATAATCACAGATTTCGCGCAGCTCCTTGATTCGCATTGCAATTTCTTTTACTTCATCCATACCGAATCTCCTCTCATATAATTAACTACGCCTGCTGTCCGATTTCAAGAGCCTTCTGATTCAGCTCAAGCATGGCTGCCTTCTTAGCGGGAATTACCTTCTGGATTGCTCCGTCAAGTGCTTCCTTGCTGCAGAAGCCGAGTTCCTTGAACATCTTTCCTACTAAAATAATGATTGCGCAGGAATGCATGTTGTTCTCGTCTGCGATTTTTGTTGCATCCACATAGTATACGTTAACGTCGGTTCTTTCCACCTTGATGTCAATCATGGAGCTGTCAACAAGAATGGTGCCGCCCGGTACTACCTTGTCCACGAATTTTTCCAGGGAAGGACGGTTCATTGCGATTAAAACGTCCGGTGTGGTAACAAGCGGGGAACCGATGGATTCATCGGATAATACTACGGAGCAGTTACAGGTACCGCCACGCATTTCGGGACCGTAGGAAGGAAGCCAGGAAAGCTCCTTGCCGTCCAAAAGTCCTGAGTAAGCAATTGTTTTGCCTGCGAACAGAATTCCCTGTCCGCCGAAGCCTGCCAATAAAATATTTAATGTGTTCGCCATTACTGTTCTCCTCCTTCCGCGGTTACATCCTTATAAACACCAAGCGGATAATAAGGAAGCATGTTGTCACGAAGCCAGTTTACGGCTTCTGCAGGAGAAAGTCCCCAGTTAGTAGGGCAGGTGGAAACAACCTCGATGATGGAGTAACCACGCTTGTTAATCTGATTCTCAAAGCCCTTCTTAATGGCTTTCTTTGCTTCTCTTACATGTGCCACGTTATCAACGGTAACACGCTGTGCAAGTGCGGTTCCGCTTAAAGTGGATAAAAGCTCGCACACACGAATCGGATAACCTGCAACCTTTACGTCACGTCCGTAAGGGGAAGTCTGGGTTACCTGTCCCGGAAGGGAGGTGGGCGCCATCTGTCCGCCGGTCATGCCGTAGATTGCGTTGTTGATAAAGATTACGGTGATATTTTCACCTCTGGTTGCAGCATGTACGGTTTCCGCCATACCGATTGCAGCAAGGTCACCATCGCCCTGATAGGTAAAAATTACATTATCGGGTAATGCTCTTTTAAGACCGGTTGCAACTGCCGGAGCACGTCCGTGCGCTGCCTGCACCATATCACAGTTAAAATAGTTATATGCGAATACGGAGCAGCCTACGGATGCAACACCAACGGTGTTTCCTTCCACTCCGAGTTCATCGATTACTTCCGCTACCAGACGATGTACAATACCATGTGTACATCCGGGGCAATAATGAAAAGGCACATCTGACAATGCCTTGGGTTTTTCAAATACGACTGCCATTACTCTATCTCCTTTCTATTTTCCTTCTTACTTAGATGCCAGTGCGCGAATCTGATCCAGCACTTCTGCGGGAGTGGGAATCACACCACCGGTACGACCGAAGAAGGATACAGGTTTTCTTCCGCTTACTACAAGACGAACATCATCCACCATCTGTCCCATATTCATTTCCACGCATAAGAACTCTTTGGTGTGATCAACATGCTTTTCAATTGTCTTGTCAGGGAACGGCCAAAGGGTAATCGGGCGA
>CACZRH010000249.1 GCA_902783455.1 uncultured Lachnospiraceae bacterium
GGGAAGATCAATCCGGAAGAATATACCATTTTACTGGCCCATGATCCCGATTACGGAGAAGAGTATTTTGACTACGGTGCGGATTTGTTTCTGTCGGGGCATTTACACGGCGGAATTGTAAGGCTCCCTTATTTCGGCGGGGCTGCATCGCCGTCCTTCCGGCTTTTTCCGAAATTTGACGGCGGTCTTTATGAGCGTGGAGAGAAGAAGGGATATGTTTCCTGCGGTCTCGGTACCCACACCATTCCGATGCGCATTAACAATCCCGGTGAGGTAACGTGCATTACCGTAACGGGAATTCACGAAGACTGACGAAATACTATAAGACAAATATAGAAACCCGGAGTAAAAAATGGCAATACCTGTTAAACTGGAGGTGTTTGAAGGCCCGCTGGACCTGCTCCTTCATTTAATTGAAAAGAATAAAGTGGATATTTATGATATTCCGATCAGTTTAATTACCGAACAGTATCTGGAATATGTGCAGAATATGCCGAGAGAAGATTTAAATGTCGTCAGTGAATTCATGGTAATGGCGGCTACGCTTCTTGACATTAAGTGCAAAATGCTTTTGCCGAAGCAGGAGACTGAAGAGGGGGAAGAAGAAATCGACCCGAGAGCGGAACTTGTACAGAAGCTTTTGGAGTATAAAATGTACAAATACATGTCCTTAGAGCTTAAGGATATGCAGATGGGGTCAGAGCGTTATCTTTATAAAAAGCCCACCATTCCGAAAGAAGTGCAAAGCTATAAGCCCCCTGTTGATTACGAAAGTCTTGTCGGGGACAGCACTCTGCAGGCTTTGAATGATTTGTTTCAGGTAATCATGAAACGAAATGAGGAAAAGGTCGACCCGATTCGAAGCGGCTTCGGAAAAATCGTGAAAGAGGAAGTCGATCTTGATCAAAAGCAACTGGAAGTCTGCGCTTATATTGAAGCGCATAAGGAGTGCTCGTTCACGGAACTTTTATCCAAACAGAGAAGTAAAATGGATACCATTGTAACCTTTTTAATCGTTCTGGAACTGATTAAGGTAGGGAGCGTGGATGTCAGGCAGGACAAGGCTTTTGATGATATTCTGATTACGTTTAAAGCGCCGTTTGTAAAAATTGAAATCGGTTGATAAAAAATGACACAATGTCCCCGTCACCATGTGTCAAAAAAGGAGCAATCATATGGAAATGAAAAAAATACAGGCTGCAATTGAAGCGATTCTGTTCGCAAAAGGAGAATCCGTGGAAGTTGCCGATTTGGTTACGGCGCTGGAATGTGAGGAAAATCAGATTCGCGAAGCAATTGACAATTTAAAGACCGAATACGGCGGAGCAGACCGCGGAATTCAGCTGGTGGAGCTTGAAAAAAGTATACAGCTTCGGACCAAAGAAGAGTATTATGATGCCCTGATTAAAATTACAACGGTTCCGAAAAAGCAGACGCTGACGGATGCTGCGCTCGAAACTCTTTCGATTGTTGCATACAAACAGCCGGTAACACGTCTTGATGTGGAAAAAATCAGAGGCGTTAACTCGGATTCGTCCTTAAATAAATTGCTGGAATACGGTTTGATTAAAGAAGTCGGAAGGCTGGATGCGCCCGGACGGCCGCTTCTTTTCGGTACAACGGAGCAGTTCCTTCGTTCCTTCGGTGTAAAATCCATCGATGACCTGCCGGAGATGAATCCGGATATTCTGGAAGATTTTAAGGCGCAGGCGGAGAAGGAAATTCAGATTAAACTGGATATCTAAGATGTCTGGCGGTCATTTTATACAAAGAAAATAACGATTCGGAACAAATAATAAAAATATTCACGAATTATAACGAAAGTCGAAAAAAATTATGTTTTTTTCGACTTTTTTGTGATATAGTTTAATTTGAGTGTGTTTGGGTTTTCGTCAAGCCGACACAGCATGTTTTTTGCCTGTATCATACCCGGAAAACAATTCGGAAATCAGGAAAAGAACATGAAAAATGTATCATAATTTTTCAAAATATATATGGAGGTTTTCAAAATGAGTACTGTTTCTACTAGTGCAGCGAGATCAAGAATCGAAGCATTACTTGATCCAAACAGTTTCGTTGAA
>CACZRH010000250.1 GCA_902783455.1 uncultured Lachnospiraceae bacterium
CGGCACAATATCCGTATCGGGGCAGGAGACCGCCATGATTTCTTCTGTCGTAATATGCAAAAGGTGTGTCAACTCATGATTGGTTGCCCTGTATACCACTTCACGGCCATCTCTTTTACTTTCTATTAAGCCGCATTCCCTTAAAACCTTCAGATGGTGCGAAACGGCAGGAGCGGACATACCGATGATTGCGGATAAGTCTGTCACGCATTCCTCGCAGTGACAGAGAATCCAGAAAATTTGCATTCTTCTGGCATCGCCCAGTTTCTCAAAGATTGCGGCTGTCTTCTCGAAATCTTCCAGTTTCTCGCTTTGTTCAATTACATGGCTTAACCCATGCGGGTTGCTGTGTTTGTGCAGTGATTCTTTCATAATTGTTTTCTCTCTTTTTGACACTTGGTGACGGGGATGTTGTGTCATTTTTTTAGCCCGAAATGAATTTTATTCCAAATGGAAGTCCTTTTAGCCCAAACGGAAATGAATGGTTTAAAAGGCTTGAACATCGTTATTTTCTAAAGTATACTGCAATCATAAGAATTAAACAAGCATTTAATCAAAAGGACAAAAGGAGAGGAAAGATGAAAAAGACATACAAAATTGAAGTAGACTGTGCAAACTGTGCAAACAAGATGGAAGATGCAACAAAGAAAACGGAAGGTGTTGCAGCGTGCACCGTGAATTTTATGACACAGAAAATGATTGTGGAATTCGCGGAAGGTGCGGATGAGAAGGCAGTTATGAAGCAGGTTTTAAAGAACTGCAAAAAGGTTGAGGATGACTGCGAGATTTATCTGTAAGATTTTATTGAATGTAATAATGAATTCCCTTAAAAGAATTATTGAAATTCTGAGTAGTTTTGGGAAAAGGAAGTATTCATGACGAAGAAACAAAAGAAAGTATTAATCCGAATAATCATTGCGGCGGTTCTGATGGTGGCTCTTCGAATCGCTTACCGCTTCCTCGGAGAAGGAGAAAATGCCCTTGTAAAGGAACCGTTTTGGTTCATCATTTATATGGTTCCATATGGCATCATCGGTTACGATATTTTAAAGAAGGCCTTCAAGGGAATTCTTCACCGGCAGGTTTTTGATGAAAATTTCTTAATGGCGGTTGCGACAATCGGTGCAATTGTTGTTGCGCTGATTCAGAAAAACGGCGATTATACGGAAGCCATAGCGGTAATGCTTTTTTATCAAATCGGTGAACTCTTCCAGAGTGTTGCGGTTGGAAAGAGCAGACGAAACATCTCGGAACTGATGGATATCCGTCCGGATTATGCAAATATCGAGCATGACGGAACATTGGAACAGGTGGATCCGGATGAAGTGGAGATTGGAACTACGATTGTAGTACAACCGGGTGAAAAGGTTCCGATTGACGGATTGATTATTGAAGGAAATTCGTCCCTTAACACGGTTGCATTAACCGGCGAGAGTGTGCCACGTGACGTTTTTGCGGGAGATGAAATCATTTCCGGTTCCATCAATTTAACCGGCGTGTTAAAGGTAAGGACCACGAAAGAATTCGGAGAATCTACAGTATCCAAAATCCTTGAACTTGTTGAAAATGCAAGCTCCAGGAAATCCAAATCCGAAGAATTCATAGCGAAATTTGCAAGAATTTATACTCCGGCAGTCTGCTACAGTGCTCTTGCTTTGGCAATTCTGCCGCCCCTTGTACAGATTCTTTTTATGCATGCATCGGCGGAAATCTGGCCGGTTTGGATTTAC
The DNA here is from genome assembly GCA_902783455.1 of uncultured Lachnospiraceae bacterium. Lineage (GTDB taxonomy): Bacteria > Bacillota > Clostridia > Lachnospirales > Lachnospiraceae > UBA3766. Next base: position 1,731 of record CACZRH010000250.1, read on the forward strand.
AGGGCATTAACCTTCCTGGTAATCAGCTGCCCGTGTGCACTGGTAATCAGCATTCCGCTTTCATTCTTCGCCGGAATCGGCGGTGCGGGGAAAGAAGGCATTCTGATTAAAGGATCCAACTATTTAGAGACGCTTTCGAAGGTGCAGACGGTTGTGTTTGATAAAACCGGAACTCTGACAAAGGGCGTTTTCGAAGTCACGGGAGTTCATCATAATCTGGTTGAAAATGAAAAATTGCTGGAGTATGCTGCACATGCAGAATGTGCTTCTTCCCATCCAATCAGCAAAAGTCTTCAGACAGCATACGGAAAGGAAATTGACCGAAACCGTGTTACGGATATCGAAGAGGTAAGCGGTGAGGGAATCCTCGCAACGGTGGACGGTGTACGTGTTATGATCGGAAACGATAAGCTGATGCACCGCATGGAAATCCGTCATATCAACTGTCATTGTGTCGGTACGATTCTTCACATGGCACTTGACGGAAATTATGCCGGACATATCGTAATCTCCGATGTGGAAAAGGAAAATTCCGAAAAAGCAATTTCGGAGCTGAAAAAATCCGGCGTAAAGAAAACCGTCATGTTAACCGGAGATGCCAAAGCAGTAGCGGAAGAGGTGGCCGGAAAACTCGGTGTGGATGAGGTGCGAAGCGAACTGCTTCCGGCGGATAAAGTAACCGAAGTGGAACGGCTTTTGGAAGAAAATAAATCAAACGGCAAACTTGCCTTTGTCGGTGACGGAATCAATGATGCACCTGTTTTAACCAGAGCCGATATCGGAATCGCAATGGGAGCCATGGGATCGGATGCCGCAATCGAAGCAGCGGACGTGGTACTGATGGATGATGATCCTCTGAAAATAGCAACGGCAATCCGGATATCCAGAAAATGTCTCCGAATTGTATATGAAAATATCACCTTTGCGCTTGTGATTAAATTCGGCTGTCTTATTTTAGGTGCGCTCGGATTTGCGAATATGTGGCTTGCTATTTTTGCGGACGTGGGCGTTATGGTAATCGCAATTCTGAATGCAATCCGTGCATTGAAAGTAAAAAAATGATAAATTGAAGGATTTCGTTTCGTGCGAAAAGAGGTCTGTCCAATCAAGGGAGTCAGGCCTCTTTTTTATGCGCACGCCGCAGGCTTCAAATATATTCTTCCATACCCGAACAGGGAGAATTTGTGATATAATAATATTTTAAAGCACGGACGAAAGGCGGTATTTTTTATGAAAACAATGAAAGATGCGGCAAAAGATATAGTACTTGCGGGACTCGGCACGATTGATGAGCAGAATGAAGATATTAAGGACCTTCTTCGCAGAGGTAGTGCGGTTTTCGGAATGGGAGAAGTGGAGAATGAAGAGCTTATGTATAACGGAAACCGGGAGCGGATTCTGGCGGAGCGCGCAAAAAAGCACGAAGGGGAAAATACCTACAGCCTCGGACATGGCAGAAGCATTACGTTTGATTCCGTAAAGGACGAAGAAGGAAATGTAGTGGAGCGGACGATTGAGTTTGCAAAGGACAGCGAGGAAAAGGCTGTAGAACGCACGATTGAGTTTTCAGTAGACAGTGGAGAAAAGGATGCAGAGCAGTCCGTTGAATCTGCAAAGGAATCAGATCAGGGAAAGAAGGATGCGTAAAGTGGGCAGAATGGAAATGAAACTTAAAAGTATTCCGAAGGAGATGTTTGACGAAACCAAACGTCTGGAAGAAATTGCAGGTGTCATTAAGAAGCATAATATCGTGAAAAACGGCTTGACGCCGGAAAGCTTAAGGCATGTTTTAGAGGATCTGGGTCCGACCTTTATCAAAATCGGGCAGATTATGTCTTCGCGTACCGATGTGCTTCCCAAAGAATACTGCGAAGAGCTCGAGCTTCTCCGTGCGGATGTCAAGCCGCTTGACATCGAAGTTATCAAGCGGGAAATTGAGAATGAACTTGGCCGTCCGGTTGAGGAACTGTTTTTATCCATCGATGAAAAGCCACTTGGCAGTGCATCCATTGCTCAGGTTCATGCTGCGGTTTTACCGGACGGGCAGAAGGTGGTCATTAAGGTTCAGCGTCCGTATGTCGCAGATATGATGATGAAGGATTTTGCACTTCTTTCGAAAGCCGCAAAGATGGCAAAAATCTCCCCCGTCAATCAGACCGTGGATTTTGACATGGTCGTACAGGAATTAAAACAGGTTTCCATCAACGAACTCGATTTCCGGATAGAAGCCGAAACCACAATGGAATTCGAGGATAACATGAAGGACATAAAGTATGTTACCTGTCCGCAAATCATTGTGGAATATACCACGCAGCGTGTCATGACAATGAGCTATGTGGACGGATTTTCCATCGGAAACTTGGAAAAAATCGAAGAAAACGGCTATGACCGCACCGAAATTGCGACGAAGCTCGTCAACAATTTTCTAAAGCAGGTACTGGATGACGGACTGTTTCATGCGGACCCGCATCAGGGAAATCTGGAAATATTATACGGAAAAATCTGCTGGCTTGACTGGGGCATGGTCGGAAGGTTTGGCAAGAAAGAACAGAATATATTAAAAATGGCCGTCACCTCGGTTGTACAAAAAGATGTCAATATGATGAAGAATGCGGTTCTTTCACTTGGCAAGCCGAAACGCCCGATTAATCATCCGGAGTTGTTTAATGATATCGATTCCGTAATGGAACGGTATTGTTCGATGAATCTCGAAGATATGAATATCGGAGAACTTCTGGGTGAAGTGGTGGAATTAGCGTCGAATCACGGGATAGCGCTGCCGCAGGGATTTTCTATGCTGGTACGTGCTTTGGTTACGATTGAAGGTGTGGTTGCAAAACTCAATGTGGATGTCAACATGATGCAGCTTTTTTCCGGAAAGGTCATGCACGACATGCTCGAAGAGTTTGACTTAAAGCAGGAAATTTTAGGCGATACAAAAGCGGTTTACGAGTCTGCAAAAAAATCGCTGACGATTCCGTCTCTTTCCGCAGACTTAATGAAATCCGTGATTAAGGGACAGACCAAGGTCAATATCGAACCGGTCGGATTCGATCCTTTGATGAAGCGCGTGGAGATTATGGTCGGAGACCTCATTCTCTGCATTATTACGGCATCGCTTGTCATAAGCTCCAGTATGATTTGTACGACGAACATGGAGCCGAAGGTTTTGGAAATTCCGATTCTCGGATTTGCCGGTTATGTGGCGGCGTTTGCGATGGGCGTGTATCTGATCATTATGATTCATAAAAGGCGGAAGAAGTAGACGGCAGATTGTCAGAAACCGGATCGGGTAATAAGCAGTAACAGTAGGAAAAAAGAAATGGCGAAAGTAATTGTGGGTCTCTCCGGCGGAGTGGACTCTGCGGTATGTGCATATTTGTTAAAGGAGCAGGGCTATGAGGTTATAGGCGTGACACTTCGAACATGGCTAAATGCCGAAAACGAAGTCTGCAAATGCTGTGAAATAGAGGATGCCAGACGAATTGCGATGAAGCTTGGCATTGCCTATCATATCCATAATGTCGGCGCCGATTTTTGCAAATATGTCACTGCTCCGTTTGTTGAGGAATATAAAAGCGGCAGAACACCGAGCCCCTGCGTGGAATGTAACCGATACGTGAAATTCGCGGGAATGCAGTATGTGGCCGGTTTGCTGGGTGCGGAGTATATTGCAACCGGGCATTACGCAAAGGTAGTCAGGCTGGATAACGGGCGGTACGCCGTTCAGTGCTCGCCGACTTCCAAGGATCAGGCATATATGCTTTATAAGCTTTCGCAGGAGCAGTTATCCGGACTGATTCTTCCACTGGGAGATTTTACCAAGGATGAGGTGAGAAAAATTGCAGCCGACGCCGGAATCCCGGTTGCCGAAAAACCGGACTCGCAGGAAATCTGCTTTGTGGAAGACGGATGCTATGCACAGTATGTCAGGGAGCGAATCGGAGAGGATGAGTGCGGTCCCGGAAATTTTGTGGATGAGGAAGGAAATGTTTTAGGCCGGCATAAGGGAATCATACATTATACCATCGGGCAGAGAAAGGGTCTTGGCATTGCGTTCGGCCATCCGGTCTATGTAAAGGAAATCCGGCCGGAAACAAATGAAGTGGTATTAAGTGAAGAAGAGAAACTATTTTCGAAGGAAGTGATATGCGGGGACTTGAATTTTCAAAGCATTCCGGATCTGGAGATTGGCGTGGAAATGCCTGCAAAAGTGAAAGTCCGTTATCGCCATAGCGGAACGAAGGCTTTCATTCGAAGGGAAGAGGCAAATCTTCTCAGAATTCTTTTTGAAGAACCGGTAAGGGCAGCAACGCCGGGACAGTCGGCGGTTTTTTATGACGATAATCACTGTGTCATCGGAGGCGGAGTGATTCGGAAAGCATGACAGGAAAACAAATGAAGAAAAATGAAACGCAATATAAGCTGGTTGCAGTGGACATGGACGGAACGCTTTTAAAATCCGATAAGACGCTGCATCCGGATACAATCCGTGATATAGAAGCCATTTCAGCAAAGGGAGTGGACGTGGTATACTGCTCGGGCCGGGCGGTAATTGAGGTTCGTCCGTATCTGAAACAGCTGCCGTCCGTGCGTTACGGAATCTGCTGCAGCGGCTCGGTCGTCTATGATTTTAAGGAAGATAAAAAAATATTCAGCAAGGAAATTGCCGCAAAATATGCGGTATTTATATCGGATGTTGCGAAGAAATATGACGGAATGACGCATTTTCTGGCAATCGGATCCACCTGTAATGTTCACCAGGTCACTCATATGGATGACTACAACATGGGCGTTTATCAGCCTTTGTTTGAGGATATTGCAAAGAAAGTGGAGGATATGTCTAAAGAGGCCGCCGGACAGATTTCGATTCCGAAGGTAAATATTTATTTTCGGACCAATGCTGACCGATGTGCCGCATTTGAAGAATTAAAGCATCTTCCGCTGACGTTTGCGACCGTCGGGGATACGATTCTCGAAATGACGGCTCCGGGAGTGAGCAAAGCATTCGGGCTGGAAATTCTGACAAACAGACTCGGTATTACATTTGAAAACTGTGTCGGAATCGGGGATTCCGATAATGACCGCGAAATGCTTTCGGCAGTCGGTCTGCCGGTTGGCATGGGGAATGCGGAGAAAGAGATTCTTGCCATGTGTAAAATGGTGACGGCGGACAATGACCATAACGGAGTGGGAAAGGCGATTTGTAAGATTTTTGATTTTTGAAATAATTATTTTACATGCGATTACGTGTGATTTACATGCGGGAAAGGGTCTTAGGCCCTTTTTTTATGTGCAGGGTGCGATAAATCTTCCCTGCTCGATTAAATGCCCGCGTAATAAAATTTTTTATAATTATTTATTGACATGGGAATCGGAATGTGATATTTTTACTACGACAGACATAGTACGACAGCCGAAGCAACGATAGACAAAGTAACGACAGCCGTAGTAAAGTCGGATTACATGAATGCATGTAAAGATACAGTAAAAAAGAACCCGGTATTTGACGGACGCGCCAAAAACCGGAGTTCGGAAAGGAAAACAAAATGATCGAAATCAGCAGCGATGTCATTCGCGGATATAACGATACGATGATTCTTTTCCTGCTTTTGAAGGAACCTTCCTACGGATATGAATTATCGAAGCAGATTAAGAATTTGTCGGACGGCAAGTACATCATTAAGGAAACCACATTATACTCGGCATTCTCGCGAATGGAGAAAAACGGATACATTCAATCCTTCGTATCGGAGGCAAGCGATACCGGCAAGAAGCGTACCTACTACCGGATCACGGATGCAGGAGAGCGGTACTACCGGGAAAAATGTGAGGAATGGCAGTTGACCAAAGAGGTAGTTGAACGATTCGTGATGGGAACATAATGACACAATATCCCCGTCCCCATGTGTCATTTCAGGGCAAAAAAAATGACACAAAGACCCCGTCACCATGTGTCAAAACGTAAAAAAGGAGAGAAAAATGGAAGCAATTAGAAATTATCTGGATAACATGTTTGCCAATCTGCCGGGTACACCGAGTGTACTTCGTGCTAAAGAAGAACTGTGGCAGATGATGGAAGATAAATATACGGAATTAATAAACGATGGAAAAAGCGAGAATGAAGCAGTCGGAAGTGTAATCTCTGAATTCGGAAATCTTTCGGAACTTGCCGAAGCACTCGGCCTGGAAGAAGAAGTAAAGATTTCTAGGGAAGAAGAAATGGAAAATCCGGGCAGAGTTCTTACCGTGGAGGAAGCGCAGGATTATATCCGAATGAGAAGGGAACAGGCCATTCCAATGAGTCTGGGAATTGCGCTTTGTATCTTCAGTATGATTCCACCGATTCTGATTTCCGATGTGTTTGGCGGAATCATGGAAGCATTTGCGCCCCTCGGAATGTTTGCTTTTGTTGCAGCAGGTGTTGGATTAATCATTTACGGAAATCATAAAAAACGTAAATGGAAATATATCCGTGAAGAAAAATGCACACTGTCCATGGAAGCAACCAAATACGTTAATGATGAGCAGGACCGCTTTGACGGAACCTATGTGGCAGAGATGATTATCGGTATCATCCTCTGTGCAGGAAGCTGGGTTCCGGCAAGCCTGATCAGCGAACTGATTCCAATCAGTGATGAGCTGGGCGGAGTATTCTTCTTCCTTTTCCTTGGAATCGGCGTGTTCCTGATTAATCATTCCAACAGGTGCAAGAGAGGATACCAAAAGCTTCTGAAACTGAATAAAAAAGGAACGATGAAGGCTTCCTACAAAGCGGAACCGGAATCCATCGGCGAAGCAGTCGGCGATCAGGTTGAACGGACCGTGGAGGAAGCGGAACAGAAAACGAAGTATATAAGTCCTTTAGCGGAATTCTTTATGGATGTATACTGGCCGAGTGCAGTCTGCTTATACCTTTGTGCAAGCTTTGTCACTTTTCACTGGGGATTAACCTGGGTGATCTGGCCGGTAGCGGGAATCCTTTATGGTATTCTTCGTAAGAATCTGATGGAATAATGGAGGGAGAGAAAATGAAAGCAGCAAAAGCAATATATCTTATAGTAATTATCAGTGTTACGATTTTTGTAGTAGGATTCTTCGGTGCAAGAAGACTCCGTGCATTTCAGGGATTGTTCAGCGATGCGGATATCGTAAAAGAATCCGTGGAGTTGGAACCCTTTAAAAAAATTGATTTAAAAGCGGATGTGGTAAACTTCGATATCGCAGAAGGTGAAAATTACCGCATTGATTATGAATATCCGGATTATATGACCTTAAAGGGAGATGTGGACAACGATACCCTGAAAATCGAATTAAAAGGGAAAAAGAATTCGTCCTTTGGATTTTTCCGGATTGATCCAAACGGGAATGGAATTAAAACCGTAGAGCCGAAAATCAGAGTTACCGTTCCGAAAGGAACCGAGCTTGATAAAGTAGATTTGATTGTCAGTGCGGGAAATATAAATCTTTCCGACCGGGTTATTGATGAAATAAAGGCTGACTGCGATGCAGGAAATCTGAATCTTTCAAAAATTACAGCGAATAAGACGGAAATTCAGGCGGATGCAGGAAATATAGAAATCAAGGATTCCGTACTGGGAGACAGTGAATACTGCACTTCTGCAGGAAGGATTGCAATCGATGATACGGTAATGAATTCTGTTTCTGCCGAAACAAATATGGGTGAAATCGATTTTGACAACACGACTTTCGGTAAGGGCGAAGTGAATTCCAATATGGGTTCCATAAGCATCGATGGAACATTTGATGAATTAAAGAGCCATGCCGATATGGGTAAAATCAGCGTTGACAATGAAAACAAAGACAATGCAAAATATGACCTCTCCCTGGATATGGGACAGATTACCGTAAACGGCGACAGCAAGGGAATGCTGTATAATGTAGACTAATCAAAACGGAATAATAAAAACATTTGAAGGGGCCCCTTTCGGGGCCTCTCCTTTTTTGCAAATTATCATCTTATATTTTTCACTTATTGTTATTCACCGCCGAATCTACTTCCTGTAAGATATCTTCCAACAACAAAAAATGTCTCAACGATGCGCATTCAAAAATGGGACAGAGGGCAATAGTCGAAAATAAAAAAGGAGGATCAACATGCCGTTTCAATTAATTGTTGGAGTATTAGCAATCATAGTAGTATTTGTAATTTTCTTCTTCATCGGATACGTAAAAGCTCCTCCTGATATGGCATTCATCATTTCGGGAGTACGCAGGAAAGCAAGATTCGCAATCGGAAAGGCAACCATTCGTATCCCGTTCTTTGAAAGACTGGATAAATTGAATTTAAGACTGATCCCGATTGACGTGAAAACATCCAATGCGGTACCGACCGCAGATTACATCAACATCAACGTGGATGCAACCGTAAACGTAAAGATCAGTTCCGAACCGGAAAAATTACATCTGGCAGCGGAAAACTTCTTAAACCGTCCGACGGAATATATTGCAAGCGTAGCCAGAGAGGTACTCGAAGGTAACGTTCGTGAAATCGTTGGTAAAATGAAATTAGAGGAAATGGTTTCCGACCGTCAGAAATTCGCAAATCTGGTAAAGGAAAATGCGGAACCGGACCTTGCTGCGATGGGACTTGATATCATCTCTTTCAACGTTCAGAACTTTGTGGACGGAAATGAAGTAATTGAGAACTTAGGTATCGACAATATCGTAAAAATCAAAA
>CACZRH010000251.1 GCA_902783455.1 uncultured Lachnospiraceae bacterium
AGCCCGATGGAAGTGATCCTGCTGACAAATCTCGGATCACCGGTTACGGACAGAACCGTTCCCTCTGATCCTTTACTCATTTCCGTCAATTTACTCATTTTCTTCCTCCTGATTTTCATTTTCTTTTTTCATTTTTGACACTTGGGGACGGGGATAGTGTGTCATTTTTTTGTTGCCCCACTAATTGCCTTACCAAAATGACACATGGTGACGGGGGTAATGTGTCATTTTGTGACAGCTTCCGCTGAAAGCATCGTAAACCCGGACGATGCCACAACCCTTCCCATCTCCCTGTTTTCCAGTTCCCTTTTGGAACGAAGCAAAACTTCTTTTCTTTCAAGGCTTACCACCGCCCACATTCCTTCTTCCGAATGGAAAGCATTTTCAAGCTTACGAACGCACCCACTGCAGTGCATTCCGTCAACCTTAAGCTGATAAACATACGGGTAATGGCTTTTATTTTTATCTTTTACCTTTATTTTCGCCTGAATCGGATCTTTTTCCCCGCAGCAGGATGAACCGTATCGGATTCTTTTTACCGTACTGAAGATTGCAATTCCGATAACCGCTACGAGAATAAGTACAACAATTATTGTTCCCGGCATTTCCTGTCCCTTCCGAATCCCTTCGTCTTTGGTCGTATTCTTTGATTAAACCTTTTTCGTTTATATTTATCATCCTTACATTCTGGTTAGTTATGTCTAACTAAAAGCCAAAAATCAACCCTGATTTATTTCATCAGGGTTATTATTTTACCCAAGAGCTACATCTAACGACATCATCAAAACAAAACCCGCTGCAAAACACAACGTTCCGATATTGGAATGTTCTCCTTCCGACATCTCCGGAATCAGCTCTTCCACAACTACATAAATCATGGCTCCGGCTGCAAAACTGAGCAGATACGGCATCACGGGAATTAAAATCCCCGATGCTGCAATTACCAAAAGCGCACCGACCGGTTCCACAACTCCGGACAGTACGCCGTAAAGAAAAGTTTTTCCCTTCGGCATACCTTCCGCTAAAAGCGGCATGGATACAATTGCGCCCTCCGGAAAATTCTGAATGGCAATTCCAAGCGCCAGCGCAAGTGCACCCATATATGATATTTTTGCATTCCCCCGAAGCCATCCGGCACAGACAATACCAACCGCCATGCCTTCCGGAAGATTATGAAGCGTTACGGCAAGAATCAGCTTAGTGGTCCTTTTCAGTCCGCTTTTTGGTCCCTCTTCACTTTTATTGGCGTGCATGTGCGGTGTCAGCACATCCAACACGAGCAAGAATAACATTCCTGCAGCGAATCCTACGGCAACCGGAACGAATCCAAATTTCCCCATCCCGTTTGTCTGGTCAAGTGCCGGCAGAATTAAACTGAAGAAGGATGCCGCCACCATAACACCGGACGCAAATCCGGTAAGCGCGCGCTGCATTTTTTCGTTGATTGCTTTTTTAAAAGCAAAAACGCAGGCCGCACCTAATGTGGTTCCCAAAAACGGTATTGCAATAATCTGCCACATAATCGTTTCTCCCGGATTTGCTTTTACTCAAACCTTTTACTCAAACACTTCGGGTTCCAGATGAGCCCTGAAAAAAACTTCCAGACGATCATAGGTTTCGTCACTGATTACCTGTTCCATCAGATTTGCGTCCACTGCCGCATTTCGTTCATTCACTCCCAGCGCCAAAAGTACTTTCATGAGAAGAGTCTGTTTTCTACAGGCTTTTTCTGCAATCGTCTTCCCGGTTTCAGTAAGAAGAATAAATCCGTTGTCATCCAGACAAATCATTTTTTCTTCCCGAAGACTTTTGGTTGCGGCGCACACGCTGGGTCTGGTAACGCCCAGCTCTTTCGCCACGTCCACCGATCTGGCATATCCGTTTCTTCTTTGCAGTTTAAGGATACTTTTCAGGTATTCTCCTGTTGTACTTTTTTCCATTACGGCCTCTCACTTATGTTTCGATTGCATCCTGAACACATTTTGCAGTTTGCACAGTTTCCGCCGCAGGTCGATTTGCCCTGCTTTTTATCCTTACGCATTACGAGAATGATGATTGTAACGACAGCAATCAAAATCGAAAGCACAAGGATTGTTCCCAAATTACTAATAATCCATCCCATCATCGTCTCCCGCTATCGGCCGCATTTCTGCGGCTTCCATTTTATCATCTGTTAAATTTCTGTTTTTTAACCGTTAATACCGGTTTACACGGTTTTCGTCGTAAGTTTATTTGCCTCTTTGTATTTTTTAATGAACAGCATATAAATCATGCCTCCGAGAAGCAGAATCGAAACGATTAAACCGAATATATTCAGGTTACCGGTAAATGCACCGCCAATCTGATTAATCATAAGTGCAATTACATATGCGAATCCGCACTGATACAAAATCGCAAACCATGTCCATTTTGCATTATTCATCTCTCTCTTAATTGCACCGATCGCCGCAAAGCAGGGAGCACAGAGGAGATTGAATACAAGGAAGGAAAATCCGGAAACTGCGGTAAACTTGCTTGCAAGTACCTGATATTTTGTCATTCCTTCTACACCGCCGTAAAGCACACCCATGGTACCGACGATATTTTCTTTAGCAACAAGTCCTGTAATGGATGCCACAGCTGCCTGCCAGTTACCCCATCCGAGAGGAATAAAGATCCAGGAAATAAGGCTTCCTACTTTTGCAAGGATGGAAAGATTTACTTCTTCCTCTTCCAGCATTCTGAATGTGCCGTCAGCAACACCGAAGTTAGATAAGAACCAGATTACGATTGTGGAAAGAAGGATGATGGTACCTGCTTTTTTAATAAAGGACCAGCCTCTCTCCCACATGGATCTTAATACATTCTTTAATGTCGGCATATGGTATGCGGGAAGCTCCATAACGAAGGGTGCCGGATCACCTGCAAACATCTTTGTTTTCTTAAGAATGATACCGGAAATGATAATTGCTGCCATTCCGATAAAATATGCACCTACGGATACAAGCGGTGATTTGTGGAACAACGCACCGGAAACCATTGCAATAAACGGCAACTTTGCACCGCAGGGAATAAAGGTAGTCGTCATAATTGTCATACGACGGTCTCTTTCGTTTTCGATTGTACGCGACGCCATAACAGCCGGCACACCGCATCCTGAACCAATCAGCATCGGAATAAAGGACTTACCGGAAAGACCGAATTTGCGGAAAATACGGTCAAGTACGAAAGCAATTCTTGCCATGTATCCGCACGCCTCAAGGAATGCAAGCAGGAAGAACAACACAAGCATCTGCGGAACGAATCCGAGAACGGCACCTACACCTCCGATGATACCGTCAAGTACCAGGCTCTTTAACCAGTCAGCACAATGAATCGCGTCAAGAATTGTTTCAGCTACTGCCGGAATACTCGGAACCCATACTCCGTATGCTGCCGGATCCGGTTCTTCTCCGTTATATTTTTCATATACTTCTACGGCATCTGCCAGTTCTTCATAGGAATAGGTGACATCTTCCGTAGCAAGTGTTTCTTCATCTTCAAGTGTATAATCCGCCATTGTGCCGGGCTCGATTTCATTAAAAGCCACTTTGACGGCGTCCACATCGGGTTCTTCAGGAAGCCCAATGAACGCATCGATTATGTTAGCTGCATCACCGAATTCCTCGCTGTCCTCACCATAAGCTCCGGAACCGATTCCAAACAGATGCCAACCATCTCCGAATAATCCGTCATTCGCCCAGTCGGTAAGTTTTGTACCGGGTGCAAACGGCGCCATTGAAAGAATATATACAAGAGAAATAATTACTGCAAAAATCGGCAAGCCAAGCCATCTGTTGGTAACGATTTTATCAATCTTATCGGAAGTTGTAAGCTGACCGACTTTTTTCTTTTTGTAGCAGGCCTTGATGACAGATGCGATATAAATGTATCTCTCATTGGTTATGATACTTTCGGAATCATCATCAAGCTCTTCCTCTGCTGCTTTGATATCCTTTTCAATATGATTTTTTACTTCTTCGGAAAGATTTAATTTTTCTAAAACCTTCTCGTCTCTTTCAAATAATTTAATTGCATACCATCTTTGCTGCTCTTCCGGAAGGTCGTGAACGGTAACTTCCTCGATATGAGCAAGCGCATGTTCCACGCATCCCTGGAAAGTATGCTGTGGAATGGTTTTGCTTCCTTTGGCCGCTTTGATTGCCTCCTCTGCGGCTTCCATAACGCCTTCATTTTTCAGAGCGGAAATCTCTACGATTTTACAGCCAAGCTGTCTGGATAATTCTTCCGTATTGATTTCGTCTCCGTTTTTACGAACCACATCCATCATGTTGATGGCGATTACCACGGGAATACCGAGTTCGGTAAGCTGCGTGGTTAAGTAAAGGTTTCTCTCAAGATTGGTTCCGTCAATGATGTTTAAAATCGCATCCGGTCTTGTCCCAATCAGATAATCTCTGGCAACCACTTCCTCGAGCGTGTACGGGGAAAGGGAATAAATTCCGGGAAGGTCAGTGATGACCACATCATCATTTTTCTTTAATTTACCTTCCTTTTTTTCCACGGTTACGCCCGGCCAGTTTCCGACAAACTGATTGGAACCTGTGAGTGCGTTAAACAGCGTTGTTTTACCGCTGTTCGGGTTTCCTGCAAGTGCAATTCTGATACTCATATACTTTTCCTCCTTCGCGAATTCTGCGTTATAATTTTGCTCCTCTGTACGCAAAATCCGATTAGCTATAACTAACTTATTCATCAAATTTTAGAGCCACTTTTCGGCTCTTTTATCCTGATATATTATTCGATTTCCACCATCTCGGCATCCGCCTTACGAAGACTTAATTCATATCCGCGAACCGTCAATTCCACCGGGTCTCCCAGGGGAGCAACTTTTCGAACGTACACTTCCACGCCTTTCGTAATGCCCATGTCCATGATGCGTCTTTTGATTGCACCCTCGCCATGCAGCTTCACAACCGTTGCCGTTTCACCTACTCTTACATCTTTTAATGTCCTCATTTTCTTCCTCCTTTTTTGTTGCTTCTCAGACCATTATTTTTCTCGCAAGCTCTTCGCTTACCGCAACCCTGCTTTCCTTTATCTTTACAATCAGATTTCCGCCGAGAGTACTGACAACACTCACCTCTCCTCCGACATTAAATCCAAGGTCTTCCAAATGCTTTTTTATTTCCGGGCTTCCGCCGATTTTTTTTATGATCTGTTCCTGTCCGGGTTCTGCTAATATAAGCGGCATCATATTTTCCCTCCATATTGACACTAGGGGACGGGGATGTTGTGTCATTTTTTCACTTTTTATGGTTTGGCAGACACCGTCCCTTTTTATTTAGTAATAAGCGTTTTCTTAGTTATAACTGTTTTACTTGTCATAACAATTTGATTCGTTAATATTCCAATTAGTCTAAACTAACCCTCTGCCATATATAATGACCGGAGGTCAGCCGGTCGCCAAAAAATAGTTAGCCTTTTCTAACCAATTACACAGTATAATTAGTCTCATCTAACTTGTCAAGTTATTAACTCAATTTTTTGGAGAATATTTGCCCGATTATATTTTTGACACACTGTCCCCGTCCCCATGTGTCA
>CACZRH010000252.1 GCA_902783455.1 uncultured Lachnospiraceae bacterium
GTGACGGGGCCCTGTATTGTGGTAAAGGATTCCCTGATTGCGTTAAAGGATATTGCGGAATTTTATCGTGACGGACTGGATATTAAGGTTGTGGGAATTACCGGCTCCGTCGGAAAGACATCGGCAAAAGAATTTATTGCATCCGTACTAAGCGAAAAATACAATGTTTTGAAAACGGAAGGAAATTTCAATAATGAAATAGGACTTCCGCTTACCATCTGCAGAATCCGCGATGAGCATGAGGTTGCGGTTTTGGAAATGGGAATCAGTGATTTCGGCGAAATGACAAGACTTGCAAAAATGGCAAAGCCGGATTATGCCGTGATTACAAATATCGGACAATGTCATCTGGAGAATTTAAAGGACCGTGACGGGGTATTGTCTGCCAAAACGGAGATTTTTAAATATCTGAAAAAAGGCGGACTTGCCATTCTGAATAAGGATGATGATAAATTGTCCTCCATTCGGGATGTAAACGGGGAATATCCCGTCTTTTTCGGAACCAATAAAGATGCTGAGATTCATCCTTTAAGCGTTACGCCAAAGGGACTTTTGGGAAGTGAGGCTACGCTTTCCGTCGGTGACAGCAGCGTCTTTTCCGTCAATATTCCGCTTCCGGGAGTTCACCGGATTTACAATGTTTTGGCAGCGGTTGCAGTCGGAACCGTAATGGGTCTGAATGAACAGGAAATTGTTGCCGGAATCGAAAAAATGAAGGCCACGCCGGGACGCGGAAATGTAATTCAGACAGAGAATCTTACGATTCTGGATGACTGCTACAATGCAAATCCGGTATCCATGAAAGCGGCAATCGATTTATTAACACTTGCAGATACCGATAAAGTGGCGATTTTAGGCGACATGTTTGAACTTGGAAGCGATGAAATCTGGCTTCATGAGGGAATCGGAAAATATGCGGTGCAGAAGGAAATCGATGTTATCGTCTGTATCGGAACACTGGCAAAATCCATGTATGAAGGGGCAGTCGGAGAGTGGGAGAAAAACTCTGATTCCTATCTTTCCGAAATCGAGAAGCAGCTTCTCGATGTGAACATACAGAAAAGAAAACCGCTTTGGTATTTTGAAACGAAAGAGGAATTCTTAGAACAGATCGATAAGATTATCCAAAAGAAAGATGCTGTTTTGGTAAAGGCAAGTCACGGGATGCATTTCGAGGAACTGGTAAAAAAACTGCAGGAGTGGCAGTAAAATCGGAGCAGAATAAAGGGTTGTACAAAAAAGTATTAAAATTCGGAAAGTGATACTTCATGAGCGATAAAATACTGATTAAAAACGGATATCTGGTAAATCCCGGAACGAACCGGGAAGGATTTGCCGATATCCGGATAAGCAACGGAAAAGTGGAAAAAATTGAATTCCGGGAGGATTCTTCAAACGGATTATCAGAAGCCGGACTGCCTTCGGAAGAGAAGGATGGAGTCTTCATTCTGGATGCAAAGGGAATGTATCTTTTTCCGGGACTTGTGGATGTACATTCCCATTTTCGTGATCCGGGCTTTACACATAAAGAGGATATTTTATCGGGTGCAAAAGCGGCAGCGGCCGGCGGCTATACCGATGTTGTGCTGATGTGCAATACGAAGCCGGTGGTGGATACGGTGGAAACGTTATCCTATGTTTTGCAAAAAGGCAGAGAGACGGCCATACATGTTCATTCCTGTTCAAGTGTAAGCATGGGGTTAAAAGGGGAAGTTTTAACCGATATGGATGCCATGAAAAATGCGGGCGCGGTCGGTTTTACCGATGATGGAATTCCTCTGATGGATGCTGCATTTTTAGAGAAGGCCATGAATAAAACGGCGAAACTTAAACTGCCGATCAGTCTTCATGAAGAAGATAAGAATCTGATTGAAAATAACGGAATCAACCGCGGAAAAGCATCGGAGTTTTACGGTGTCGGCGGTTCCCCGAAAGAGGCCGAGGTATCCCTCATTAAAAGGGATCTGGAAATTGCCTTAAAAACCGGAGCGATACTCGACGTACAGCATGTCAGCGCTAAGGAAAGTGTGTCACTTATCCGGGATGCCGTAAGACGTGGAGGAAGTCCCAGGAGAATTCATGCAGAGGCAACTCCGCAGCATTTTACATTAACGGAAGATGCCCTAATCGAAATCGGAAGCAATGCCAAATTAAATCCCCCGCTTCGTACGGAGGAAGACCGTCTCGGACTGATTGAAGGGCTTCGGGACGGAACGATTGATTTAATAGCAACGGACCATGCACCGCATGCTCCGGAAGAGAAAGCAAAGCCTGTAACGCAGGCTCCGAGCGGAATGCTTGGACTGGAAACAGCACTCAGCCTAAGCTATGAAAAACTGGTTCTGGAAGCAGGAATTGCTTTAATCGACGTGATTGCAAAGCTGACCTGCAATCCTGCCGGTGTGTACGGACTGGACGCGGGAACGCTGCGGGAAGGTTCTGCCGCGGATTTGTGTATTTTTGATCCGAATACCGAATATGTCTTAAAAGCGTTTCATTCCAAATCCGTCAATTCCCCGTTTGTCGGAAGAAGCATGAAGGGACAGGTTGTCATGACAA
>CACZRH010000253.1 GCA_902783455.1 uncultured Lachnospiraceae bacterium
ACATACTCCGCATCCTTGCACAAATGCTGTTTTTCCCGGAAACACTGTGTACACCCGATGCAGAAATTCGGGCAATCCCTCGGTAAATAGTATTCGGTAATCTCAGCATCCTTCCGAAACTCTTCCAGAAAAATCTCTTTCATTCTGTATGTTACACCGTGTTTTTCAGTTCCGTTTATTACTGTAATCTTCATGATTTCTTCCTCCATTTTGACACTTGGTGACGGGGACTTTGTGTCATTCTATTGTTCTTTATGCTTATTTCGGTTCTTGCGAATAGTTTTCTCATCTCTGCGATATAAAGAATTGAATTGACGTATATGGTCTTCAAGGGTTTTCATGGCTTCCTGCTCACGCTCCGGCTCACGGTCGCACATGACAAGCAGCATGTAGATGGGTGCATAAAAGTGAATTGTCATGATTTCGACATTTTCTGTTTGAAGAATTCCGGATGCAACTAACATTCCAAAGAGCATTCCCTGATAGGAAAGCGGATCATCCACATACTGTTTTTGATAAATCTTTGCAAGGGAAGCATCGTGAAACTGCTCAATCGTGAGCATCTTGCGAAACCGTCTTGTGTAATCGTCATGCAAAAAATACAAAAACAGATTCCTGCCGAGATCAATTAACTGCTCCTCCGATATGGTCTTATAAATATCCGCATCCGCCGCTGCATCCGCTCCGTTAATCTGAAGGGCACCCGCCTGTTCTAAAAAACGCTTATTCATTTCCGCAATAATGGCATCAAAAATTGCCTGCTTATTTTTATAGTGCTTATAAAGCGAAGGCGCCTTGATTCCGACCCGGTTTGCAATATCCGCAACAAATACGTTTGCATAACCCTTCTCGGAAAACAGCGTCAGCGCTTCGTCTAAAATTCGTTGTCTGGTATCCATACTTTTCCCTTTCTGAAAATGACACATGGGCGCACGAGGTCCGGTGGACCTCGGTTTTGCGCCGACCGGAACGGAGTGAAGACCGGGGATATTGTGTCATTTTTTCCGTGCACATTTTATTTGGCTAATTTCGATTAGCCTTATTATAGGCTAATCCAAATTAGCCGTCAAGTATTTTCTTAATTTTTTTCAATCTGGCAAAGAAGAATCCATTTGCTCCCTGCTCTCGCAATGCACATCTTTGCGTAAACAGAATTATTTCCCTAACACGAGAAAGCGCATAATAAAAGGGCTGCCCACCAAATATCCGGTGCAACAGCCCTCTGATTCTGCCTTACAAAAAGCACAAACTCAACTATTCTCTTAATAAAAACGGCAACTCTTTAATCATATTCTCTTTAATAATTTTCTCTTTAATAATTTTCTCTTTAATATATTTTCTCTTTAATCTGATTCTCTGATTCGATCCGATTTTTCCCAAATGTCTCCTTCAGAAAAATCCCCAAAATCAGCATATAGCAGACCGTCTTCGGTAACATCAGCATTCCGAGCATCGGAACAAAGGAAACAACCGTTGCAACCGGAATGTAAAAAAGAAATGACAATGTCACATACAGCCACATCCTTTTAAAATTTCTGTTTTCGTTCCTGTCACGGAAATAAATAATGACAATCAATAGTCCGATTGCCACAAACGGAACATTTCGAAGAATTCCCCAGATAAAATTCCCGTCCCCTGTAAGCCAGCGGTTTCCGGGCAATAAGCAGATGGCAATCCGACATCCGGTGCAAAGAAAGAGGCTGACCATAACAGATTTTTTCTCATTCTCATTTTTCCAAGCAAAAAGCTTCGTGTGTAGAAAAAATACCAGCAGATAGAATACGGTCATCGTGATGGATGTCACCAGCTTTCCGAAACCGAGTGCAGCGGTAAAATCTTTCTCCACAAAATAATTCAAAACCCTCGGAATCAGATGAAAGGCATCCCCGCAGCCTAATACCAGAGCCGCCGTCCCCATAAGTTTTCCTATGGCATCCTTTCTTTTCAGAAGAATAATAATACCCGTAGTGATTGCAAAAAGCAGGTAAAGAATGTCAAATGTGGATTCGCCGTATTTCATCCCTGTTCCCCCCGATATATCTCAACAAAACACTCGTCACATCAGCCAATGTTTTTTCAATCAGCCGATATTATTAACAATCCCGACCGCTATACAATTTTCAACAATAGCCGCCAGATCCGTTCCGGGTGTTGCATTCCAGATACGTCTTGCAACAATGCTGTAAGCAGTTTTCCCGTCTCCGACATCTTCCGTCATATACCCGTCATCATAAAATAAATCATTGGAAACCGCGCAGTTTCTCCGGATTCCTCCGCATTCCGCCAAAGTACATTCCGGAAAATTGATATTCCAAACCTGATTTCTAGCCAACGGTTTTTCAATACATTCCTTCAAAAGCATCGGCAGATATTCGTCCACCGTTTCCGAAAATCCATTCGATGCCAGTGAAACCGCTATCGCCTGCACACCGACAAAAGCCGCTTCCATGGCTGCTGCCACGGTACCGGAATACTGAATGTCAGCACCGATATTAAACCCATTATTGATACCGGCCAGTACGAGATCCGGTCCGCCCGGAACAATGCTTCCGATTCCGACACGCACACAATCCGCCGGAAGTCCGTCACAGGCATAAGATTTTACATTCTCCACTCCGATGGAGTATTCCTTTAAACAAACCGGTCTGGTGTAGGTAAATCCATGAGACACGGCACTTCTTTGCGTATCCGGAGCCACAACATAAATCTCTCCGAACTGTTTCGCAATAATTACCAGTTTCTTTAAAAGCGGAGAGTTAATTCCGTCATCATTTGTAATTAGTATTTTCATAATATGTTCTTAAACTTTTCTTTCTAAAAAATCTATCAAATAATTCTTTCAAATAAGGTTCTGCGGTCTGCGGTTACGCCTTCATTTTCCTAGTAATCTTGAATTTACGTAAGCGTAAGTAAATGCATATGTCTCTATTATAACATGCCAAAGAGATACAAAGAATAATTCATATTCTTATACCGGAAATGCAGAATTAATAATCAGTGAAACAATCAGGGCAAGACCTCCGCCGAGATCCGCAAAAACCAGTAGGACAATCAGCCAGATCAGACCGGCGGGTGCGCGGTCCAATTTCTTCTGAAGTTTACGCTGCCGGTTTAATTCCTGTGGATTTGCAACAGTTCCCGTTTTGGACGGTGCCGAATTGACAACCTGAACATATACCGGCTGTGGTTGCATTACAGGCTGTGGTTGCATTACAGGCTGTGGTTGCACTACGGGCTGTGGTTGCACTACAGGCTGTGGTTGCACAACGGGCTGTGGTTGCATCGTGACTTGCGGTTGCTGCACATATACCGGCCGGCCCTGTGATTGCACCGTGGCTTGCGGCTGCTGTATATATACAGGCTGG
>CACZRH010000254.1 GCA_902783455.1 uncultured Lachnospiraceae bacterium
ACACATCTCAGAAACAAGGAGGACACACGATGAGCATTTATGATTACACATTCAAGACAAGACGCGGCGAAGAAGTATCCATGGCAGATTATAAAGATAAAGTTCTGATTATCGTAAATACGGCAACCGGTTGCGGTTTTACTCCGCAGTATGAGGATTTGCAGAAAATTTACGATAAATATAAAGAACGGGGATTTGAAATTTTGGATTTCCCCTGCAATCAGTTTGCCAATCAGGCACCGGGAACTGATGAAGAAATTCACACTTTCTGCAAAGGACGCTTCGGAATTACCTTCCCGCAGTTTGCAAAGGTTGATGTAAACGGTGAAAACGCACTTCCACTTTGGAAGTATATTACTGAAAACACAAAGTTTGAAGGATTCGGCAAAGGACCCAAAGCGCTTATGATGTCCGGCGTTGCCAAGTCACAGGATAAGGATTATAAGAATAACGGTAATATCAAATGGAATTTCACGAAATTCGTTGTTGACCGGGAAGGCAATATTGTGGCTCGTTTCGAGCCAACCTATTCCATGGATGAACTGGACAAACTCGTAGAGTCCCTGCTGTAAGGAGGTTTATTATGAAATACGCAGTTGCATATTACACCCGTTCCGGGAACACCAAAAAAGTAGCAGAAACCATCGCCGAAATACTTGGCGTTACTCCCTTTGACATTTCGGAAGGCATGAGCGAAAAGGCAGATGTTCTTTTCCTCGGAAGTTCTCTCTACGCATTTACTTACGATCCTGCAGTTGAAAAATTTATTCAGGAAAACTCCAATTACATTGGAAAAATCGTCTCCTTCTCCACTTCTGCATCCGGCAAGTCTACCGCGAAATTTGTAAAGGAAACAGCTGAAAAAAACGGCATCGATTTTTATAATCACGCCTATAAATGCTATGGCAAATTCGGGATTCTGAATGCAAATCGCCCGAACGAAAAGGATTTGGAACAGGCACGTGAATTTACAAAAACAGTTGTGGCAGAATTGGGAGAATAAAGATGAAAAAAGAAGATGCTTTAAAACTGGATAACCAGCTGTGTTTCCCACTTTATGCAGCATCCCGCGAAATCATCAAGTTATACCATGAGCCATTGTCAAAACTGGGCTTAACCTATACGCAGTACATCACTATGATGGTTCTTTGGGAAGAAAAATCCATTTCCGTCAAAGCTCTCGGTGCCCGTCTTTTTTTAGACAGCGGAACATTAACGCCCCTTCTTAAGACGTTGGAAAAGCAGGGATATATTACCAGAAAACGAAGTCCCGAAGATGAGCGTGTTTTAATCGCGGAGCTTTCCAAATCCGGAGAAAAACTGAAGGAAAAAGCAATTGATATTCCCTATGAAGTCGGCGCATGCGTAAAGCTGTCCAAGGAAGATGCCAAAGAACTTTACAGACTTTTATATTTGATTCTTCAAAAATAACAACCCCCTTTTCTTCTATAAATCCCCGGTACTATAATTAATTGTACCGGGGATTCTCCAAAAATAAACCAACACCGGGCGGACTCGAACCGCCAACTTCAGCCTATGAAGCCTATGCCATTCCCGCGGCCACGGCGTCACAAAATTTTTCTGCTTCATTGTCACCAGATATTAATATGTTTTGCAATTACATCCGCTAAAATCTCATGTCCTGCTTCATCCATATGCTCTTCATCCGCATCATTTGCCTTCACATAATCCTCCGCAGCCAAAAAAGCGTTCCCACGCCGCTTTGCAATTTCCTGATAGACGGTTTTCAGCTTTCCGCAGACTTCCACGGAATGAATTCCAAATTCAGGATCCTTCGTCGGTTTCCAGACGGTATCCCCGAGTAAAATCGGCGAAATCAGAAGAATTCTCTCTGCCGGTAAATATTTCTCCAGTTCGATCAGGCACAGTTCAATTCCTTTTCCGATGGTATATTCCGAAGCACCGTAAATGGTTTTGCAGTCATTCGTTCCAAGCATCAGGATTGCACCGTCTAATGGTTTATGGCTTTCCAGAATCAGTGGAAGTGTCGCCACTCCGCGCCGTTCGGGTCTTAATGCATCCTCAAATACCGTTGTTCTTCCGCAGAGTCCTTCTTCAACGATCTGCACGTCTTTTAATTTTCTCTGCAAAATGCCGGTCCATCTTTTTTCGATTGAATATCTCTGATGCGGATTCGAACCGGGGATTAACCCCCATGTATTGGAATCGCCGTATGCCAGAATCGATTTCATAACTTATCTCCACTTTGTTAATACTATTTATGTTTTATATCTGTCTGACGCTGACAGGCGTCTGTTCTGTGTCTACAGGCACTCATTTCTTTTCGTATGTAAAACTGTTTAAGAACTGTTTTGCTCTTTCACTCTTCGGATGGCGGAAGAATTCCTCTGCCGTTCCTTCTTCCTCAATTTGTCCCGCATCGAGGAAAATAACTCTGTCCGCAATGGCTTCCGCAAATGCCATTTCGTGAGTCACAATCACCATGGTCTTTCCTTCTTTTGCAAGAGAAAGAATTACTTCCAAAACTTCTCGCACCATCTCCGGATCGAGTGCTGCCGTCACCTCATCAAACAGAAGAACTTCCGGATGCATGCAAAGTGCACGTACAATGGCAACACGCTGTTTCTGACCACCGGAAAGCTGACGCGGATAGCTGTCCTTTTTCTCTGCCAGGCCGACTCTTGCCAGTAATTGAAGCGCTTCTTCCTTTACTTCCTTCTTATCCCGTTTCTGCACCAAAACCGGTGCCAGCATTACATTTTGCAAAATTGTTTTATGAGGAAACAGCTCATAGCTTTGAAATACCATTCCCACCTTTTCACGGATTCTTGTAATGCTTCCGAGCTTTCCGTCCACTTTCTCTCCGCGGTACGTTACCTCGCCTTTCTGAATCGGTTCGAGTCCGTTCATGATGCGTAGAATCGTACTTTTTCCGCAGCCGGAGGGTCCGACGATAACCACGACCTCCCCTTCATATACGGAAAGGGAAAAATCTTCCAGAACGGAATTATCATCATAACGTTTAGTAATGTGATTCACTTTTATGATTTCTTCTTTTTTGTTTTCGCTCATTTTTTACTCTTTTTCGGCTTTCTTTTTTTCTATTTACGATTCCTAACGCATCGCCGTTTTCTTTATGCATTATTCTTCTTACATTTTATTCTTCTTATACATTGCCGTTCAAGTGTTACTCCACTTCTTCTCCAGATACTTCGACAACATACTGATGGGCCAGCATCCGATAAAATACAGTAAAAATACGGTTCCATATACACCGAAAGCTGCATTCGGAGAAGAAGTTCTGTTTGCCTCTATAATCTGCTGTCCGACTTTCAAAACCTCCACCACTCCAATCATCATGACTAAAGATGTGGTCTTAATCATTCTCGTCACGAGATTAATGGAAAGCGGAAGCAGTCTTCGAATGGTCTGCGGCAGAATAACAAACAAAAATACATGGAGCGAATTCATTCCGAGAGCCTTCGCACTTTCATACTGGTGTTTCGGAATGCTGATGAATGCACCTCTGACCAGATCCGCCATCTCCGCAGTTCCCCAGAAAGTAAACACGATTACGGATGCTAACTCCGCGTTCAGATTCCATCCGAAAATTCTGGTCGTCCCGAAAAATACAATGAATAAAAGTACCATCTGCGGCATTACACGAACCACTTCCAGATACAGTCTCGTAAATGCCTTAATCACTTTTGACTTTGCCGTCATAATGATTCCAAGCGGAATCCCCAGCAAAACGGAAAATCCGACCGCTATCAGACTGATCCGAAGTGATACCCATAATCCGCCGAGTAATCTCGCCATGTTTGTACCTTTAAAAAGTACCTCAATCCCCAAATTCGGCATGACGCACCCTCCTTTCCAGCCGGTCTCCCAGTACGGATACCGGAATCAGAATCAGTGCATAAAACACAACCAAAAGGGTTAAGCACTCCGTTGTCTTATAGTAAAGACCGATTAAATCCTTCGCCGTAAACATCAAATCCATTAAACTGATTGCGGAAAAAACACTCGTCTCTTTTAACAGAAAAATGATATTCGCAACAAAGGACGGTACACTTCTTGCAAATGCCTGCGGAAAAATGATATGTGTCACAACCTGGCTTTTATTCATTCCAAGCGACAAGGCACTTTCGGTCTGGATACCCGCAACCGATTCCAGTCCGCTTCGAAATGTTTCCGCCATATAGGCTCCGCCTAAAAGTGCAAGTCCCAGTGCACCACAGAAATCCGCGCGAATCGGAATCCCGATTTTCGGAAGCGCAAAATACAGGAAAAAGAGCTGTACCAAAAGCGGCGTATTTCTGAAAACCTCAATATAAACACCTGCAAGCTGTGAAAGGACCGGGATTTTGTAAAACCGGACAATGGCACAGAGTACACCAAGCAGGATTGCAAACACAATCCCGATCCACCCGATTCGTAATGTAAGCAGCATCGCCTTCCAGTAAAGCGGAAGATACGATCCAATCACTTCCCAGTTCACCTGAATACTCCCAATTTTTTATACTTTTTCTTTTTATTTTTACTTAAGCTTTTTACTTAAACTATTTCTTTAACTTTTTTCTTAATACTTTCTTCTTCTGTATATCGTTTCAATTTTTAGAAGCTAACTTTTTCTTCTCTTATCTATCTGCCTGGAAAGTAACATTCCGACCCACTGAAGAATCTGCATCAGGATTACCAGTACCGCAACTGTCACGATCATAATTCCCGTTTCGTACCTGTAATACCCGTAACGGATAGCTATATCTCCCAGTCCGCCGCCTCCGATGACACCGGCCATTGCGGAATATCCGAGAATGGTTCCGAGTGCAATTGTTACTCCAACCAAAAGGGAAGTTCTGGCTTCCGTCACAAGGACCTTCCAGATAATCGTAAAATATCCGGCGCCCATGCTGAATGCAGCTTCAATCACGCCCTTGTCCACTTCCTTTAAGGAGCTTTCCACCATTCTTGCAATTAACGGTGCTGCCGCTACGGTAAGCGGAACAATTGTAGCCGTGGTTCCGTAGCTTTTTCCGACGATTGCCTTTGTGAATGGCATAATCAGAATCAGCAATATTAAAAACGGAATACTCCTGGTAATGTTGATGATGATATCCAGTATTTTATACAGTACTTTGTTCGGTCGAATGCCATCCGCATCCGTCACCGTAAGCAGTGTTCCGAGCGGAAGTCCGATTAAATATCCAAGCAGTGTGGAAATCAGAACCATATAAAGGGTATCCCACGTACCGTCTGCTAACATTTTAAACATATCTTTAAATTCCATCGGCCGTATTCACCCCCAGCTGTTCGATTTTGCGTTCCAGTAAAAGGCTCTTAGCAGCATTACTTTTTGGATGATCAAATACTTCCCTGACCTTTCCGATTTCTGCAAGAGTGCCCTTATCAAGCACTGCCACGCGGTCACAGATTTCTTCCACAACCCGCATTTCATGCGTAATCACTACTATCGTAATTCCATATTCCTGATTAATCTTTTTTAACAGACTCAGAATTGTGCCTGTTGTCTGCGGATCCAGTGCACTGGTTGCCTCATCGCATAAAATTATCCGGGGATTCGAGGCAAGTGTTCTTGCAATAGCAACACGCTGTTTCTGTCCGCCGGATAATTGAACAGGATAGGCTTTGGCTTTTTCTTCCAAACCCACAATCCGTAAATAATTCATCGCCCTTTCCCTTGCTTCGCGTTTTTTCACGCCGGCAATTTCCATCGGAAAACAGACATTATCCAGTACGTTTCTCTGCATTAAAAGATTAAAATGCTGAAAAATCATACCAATCTCTCTGCGCATCAAGCGAAGATCTTTGGAAGACAACGTAATCAGATTCTTTCCGTCCACCCAGACTTCTCCGGCCGTTGGTTTTTCAAGTAAATTCATACAACGAACCAGAGTGCTTTTTCCGGCTCCGGACAAACCGATTACACCGAAAATCTCCCCTTCCTCCACAGAAAGGCTGATATCGGAAAGAGCATGAATATTGCTCTTTTTTTCATCAAATGTTTTTGTTACGTTTTTAATCTCTATAATGGACATCGGTTACTCTTCTTTTATTTCTTTTTTATCTTTTAGTTGCTTATTTCTTTATTGTTTCTTCCTGTTTCTTTTCAAATCATCCCCCGGGCAGATGAGCCCGGGGAAGATCTTAGTTTGTTTTTTGTTTGATTCTTTCATAATCAGATTCACCTACGTTTGTAGTTAAATCATTTTAGAATCAGTTGTTTTGATTACTCCTCAAAAGGTACTACCGCACCGTCATAGGTATTATTGATATACGTTTTGATTTCATCGGACTTCAACACCTTTGCCAGTGCCTGTAATCCTTCGTTATTTTCATTTCCCTCTTTTACAACAAGAATGTTTACATAGGTCTTTGCTGCATCGGAATCGGATTTTTCATAAGCGATGGAATCCTTTGCAACGGAGAATCCTGCTTCAAGTGCGTAGTTTCCGTTTAATACCACGTATGCAACTTCATCCTTAACTCTGGATACCTGAGCTGCTTCAAGCTCCTGGATTTTGATATCATAAGGATTTTCCTCAATATCAAGAACGGTTGCGGTAAGTCCTGCGCCGTCTTTTAATTTGATGATTCCGTTATCCTGAAGAAGAAGTAATGCTCTGGCTTCATTGGTTGTATCATTGGGTACTGCAATCGTGTCCCCCTTCGCGATATCCTCTAAGGATGCCTTGGTTCCCGGATAAATTCCGAACGGCTCATAGTGTACACCCGCGATGGATACAAGATGGGTTCCTTTTTCCTCGTTGAAGTTATCAAGATAAGGAGTATGCTGGAAGTAGTTTGCATCAATTTCTCCGCTTTCCACTACAAGATTGGGCTGAACATAATCTTCAAATTCCGTAACATCTAAGGACCAGCCTTCCTTTTCCAGAATTTTTGCTGCTTCGGCAAGGATCTCCGCATGAGGAGTGGTGGATGCCGCAACGGTAATGGTTCCTTTGTTTTCAACAGGGGCTGCAACTTCCTCACCTGCACCGGATACTACACCGCCTTCTACAACAAGAGTATCTTCATAATCAAGACCGTAAGTATCTACCAGGGTTGCTTCGTAATCTGCGTGGAAGAAGTTCTCCTTTCCGAGTGCAACGATTTCATCATTTAACCACTGAAGAAGGGTTTCATTTCCCTTGGTAACAGCTGCTGCAATGGTATCCTGACTTCCCAGGGAATCAATACCTACCGTATATCCCGCATTTTCATTTGCAAATGCAATTACTTCGGTATTATCATTGGCCCATGCAACTCCGGTACCGTTTTCAAAAGCGCTCTTTGCTGCTGCATAGGTATCAAACTTCTGAAGTTTGATTTCCGGATTGTTCTTTTCAAGATATGTCTCGGCTGTTGTTCCGGAAATAACAATTACCTGATCATCTGCACCAATCTGGCTTAAATCCGTAATTACGCGACTGTCCGGTGAAACCACACCGAGTGCCACATTCATGTAAGGAAGTGCAAAATCAACTTCTTCCGCACGTTCCGGTGTTACGGTAAAGTTTGCAAGTACGATATCAACCTTGCCTGTCTTTAAATATTCGATACGGCTTGCCGCCTCAGTGGATACATAATTGATTTTTACTCCCAGATCCTCACCAATCCGGTTTCCGAAATAAACATCATATCCCTGATACTCACCATTTTCATCCACATATCCGAATGGGGATTTGTCAGAGAAAACACCGATATTAACGGTTCCGTCTGCCTTTATTTCATCAAGTGTTCTGAATATTTGGTTTGCATCACCTCCGTTTGTGTTACCGTTTGCACTTACATTCGGAACATTACTTGCGCAGCCTGCAAACAATCCTACTGTACTGATTGCCGCAATTCCGATGGCTGCGATTTTATTAATAAATTTATTTTTCATTTCTTTTCTCCTTTGTGATATTTCTTTTTCAGATTTTCTTTTTCAGTTTTTGCTTAATTTTTTGTAAAGCATTTTTGTAATATATAATCCACAATTGATTTATTCTGTTTTGTTTTTCTTTTTTTTCATACTCACTCGGTTTTTCCGGCCTTCCCGCTAATGGTGCCGTCCCGCCGGATTCTTATCTGCAACATCGCCTGCCGCAACACATTCGCGTGTTATAATTTAGATGAATTGTTTCTGTTCTCATATTCCTCACTCCTTTCCAATCCGCTGCATTTGGTCTTGTGAAATTTCTTTTCGTGGACCTGTGCATAAAAAAGGGACCCGTTTCCGGATCCCCATCATCTCTTACATGCAATACGGATTAAGGCAAACAGCGCGCACGCAGATTTACCGCTTCCGCATTACCGCAATCCATAAGCAGAGGATCCGATAAACCGGGGCAGCACATCATGCACATACACATCGTATTCACTTGTAAAGTGACTGTTTGCTGTTTCATCTTTTTTCTCCTTGTTTTGATGTTTTGGATTATAATACCATTCGCCTAC
>CACZRH010000255.1 GCA_902783455.1 uncultured Lachnospiraceae bacterium
CGCACGCCCGCATATGGAAATTTGCTTCTTCGAAGCATGCGTGCGGCGCAGCGAGTAGGGTGCGAATAAATTCTTCCCTACTCGATTGGCAGTACTGCATATGGAAAATTCTTCCCTATGCGAGTTGTAATTGATATAATGATATAGGATATGGGGACAACGCAGGGGCGTGTCAAATATATTATGAAAAATGACACAACATCCCCGTCCCCAAGTGTCAAAAGGGGAAAATTATGGAAATCGGGAAATTAAAAAATCACATGTGCGAATATTTCGTCGGGAAGGAAAGTGTTGTCGAAGATGTGCTGGTATGCATGCTCGCCGGCGGACATGTTCTTTTAGAGGACGTGCCGGGTGTCGGCAAAACAACGCTTGCCAAGACGCTTGCCAAATCCGTGGACTGTGACTTCGGGCGGATTCAGTTTACACCGGACACACTGCCCGGAGATGTAATCGGCAGCAGTGTCTACAACATGAAAACCGGCGAATTTTCTTACCGCGAAGGTGCAATCATGCATCAGATTATTCTTGCGGACGAAATCAACAGAACATCACCCAAAACACAGGCCAGCCTTTTGGAAGCCATGGAAGAGGGCAAGGTGACGGTGGATGGAAAGACTTATTCCCTGCCGGATCCGTTTTTGGTAATTGCCACCCAGAATCCCGTGGAATTCTTAGGAACCTATCCGCTGCCGGAAGCGCAGACGGACCGCTTTATGATGCGCCTTTCCATCGGCTATCCTGATGCGGAAGAGGAAAGACGTCTTGCGGGAAATTTTCTGAACGGCAAAGTGGTCGATGCGGTGGAAAGCGTCTGCGGTTCGGAAGATATAAAGAAAATGAAAGAGTCCGTGAAAGCAGTCCGGTTAAGTGACGGCGTGATTCAGTACATTCAGGAAATTGTGGACATTACGAGAGAAGAAAAACGTTTCGTACTTGGGGCAAGCCCCCGTGCTATGCTTGCCTTAATACGCGCCTCCCAGGCAAAGGCCTATTTATCGGAACGCGACTACGTTAAGCCGGACGACGTTAAGGCAGTTGCCATCAATGTTTTGCATCACCGTTTAAGTTTAACTTCTGAGGCGATGATTCAGAACGAGGATGTGGACAAGGTATTGAAGGCACTGATTCTGAAGGTAAACGTGCCGATGAAGTAAGTCACCCGGAGGATAGTTTCAATAAATTGAGCGGGGAAATAATATCTGCCATGAATAAATTTACGATGGCAGGCAAGAAAAAACAGTTGGCAGTAATGAGGGGAATTTGAAAAGGAATCGTATTATTTTTGCAATATTGTGGGTTCTTTCGCTGATCGGAATCAGCTTTTTCGGCGGTCCGGTGAGCTACGGATTTTTTGCGCTCATGACGCTGATTCCGATTATCTGCATCGTTTACCTGATTTTCGTAACCGCCTTCTTTCGGATTTATCAGGAAATCGAAGGCAAGAATCTTGTGGCGAATCATACGGCGCCCTTTTATTTTATTCTTAAAAATGAATTCCCTTTCGGATTTTCCGGAATCCGGGTAAAATTCTTTTCCTCCTTTTCCGAAATAACGGACCTCGATGACGGCGTGGAATACGAACTCCAGCCTAAAACGGGCATCAAAAAAGAGACACAGATTCTAAGCAAATACCGCGGAGAGTATGAGGTGGGAATTAAGACCATCGAGATCCGGGATTTTTTATGTCTGTTCTGTTTTCGTTTTCATAATAAGGAGACGCTTCGCGTAATCGTAAAGCCGGCAATCGTGGAGCTAAGCGGTCTGAAGGCAGAGAATATGACAAAGATGATGACCAGGGAAGCACAGCGATATCCGATGCAGCCGGATGTTTTGGTCAGGCAGTATGAAAACGGCGATGACGTGCGCATGATTAACTGGAAATCAAGCGCGAGAACCGGAGAGCTTCTGGTTCGAAAGACCATCGGCGAGGAGCGCGAGGGAATCGGAATCATTCTCGATACAAGGCGCCTCAGTGAGGAAATGAAGGAGTATCTGCCCCTTGAAAATAAAATGCTCGAAACGGCGATTGCACTGTCCTTTTTCTTTACGAAGAAAAATATCCCCGTCCATGCATGCCTTGCAGGAAGCGTATTAAACGGCCGCGGCAACGTGGTAAAAAATGCAGTCAATGTATCGCAGTTTCGCGAGATGTATGAATGGTTTTCCGCGACGGAATTTCGGATGCCGGAGGATTCTGCCTCTGATTCATCACCTTCAACCAATCAAAGCAGTGACTCTCCGAAAAAAGGTGACTTGGCGAAAACCGGAAACAATACCAAATCGGCTTTTTCTTCCGCACTAAGTGATTATGAAATCTACCGTTGCAAAATCGTATTTCTGATTATCGGAGAATGGTCTGCAGATGCGGTAAATGCCGTAAGCCGCCTGCATGAAAGCGGTGTGGCGGTAGTGGTATATTTAATCAGCAATCAAAAGCCGGAGTCCCTTCCCCGGGCAAAAATGCCAAATGTGGAATTTGTCTGCTTCGATCCGCAGGCGAAGCTTGAGGAGGTGATGTGATGAGTGCATGCCTTTTCGACATTCTTTTCATGCTTCCGCTTTGCTTAATCGGAACAAGCCTTTCAACATTGTATTTGCAGGGACCTGAACAGACGGCATGGATGTATGTGATCTCCGTTCTTTCTCTTGGGATTTTTGTAGTGTTGAAACACTGGAAGAGCAGGCTGAAATTTTTGGTTCCGGTAATTCCCGCAGTGGCCGTGGCGGCCGTGATTTTACTGCGCGCTCCGAAGGAGAGGGTGGATTTTATCATAAGCAATCTGTGGGTTTTATTTCTCATTCTGATTGGATTTGCATCCTTCTTAGGAGGCTGGCTTTTATCTGAAATCCGGATTGCAAGAAGAATTTCGCTTTTCTACGGAGCAGTTTTACTGATTCTGAACATGGTCTTATGGAAGAGCGCTCCGAAGGAGACGGTTGGATTTGCATTTTTCTTAATGCTTTTAATTGCAGCGGATGAAGTGCAGCACTACTGGAAAAAGAGCGGGGATACGGATGCAAAAAAACACATTGTCTTTATCTCACCGTTTTTACTTCTGACGGGAATTCTCATTCTGATTATTCCTGCACCGGAAAAGCCGGTGGACTACAGCGCAGTGATACGACTGGCCCAAAGGACGGTGGCATACGTAAAAACAAACACGGTCCGGTTCCACCGCGGAGAGGAAAATTTTGATGCATACATCGGATTTTCGGATGACGGAAGCTTTAAGGGCGGTCTTAAGGGAAATGCAAAGGAAGTCATGCGACTTACCACGGAGGCAAACACCGATCCCGTGATTTACTTAAACGGAAAGGTGATGGACACTTTTAACGGACGGTCCTGGAGTGAGGAATATACCGAAGCAAATAACGACAGGGTAATGGATACCCTGGAGCTTTTAAGTGCCATAAATGAATACGGGGATGGGGAGGAGTCGGACTACATTCGCAGTACAAAAATCACTCTGCAGTATATGAATTTCTACAGCGGATACTGCTTTGCTCCTTATAAACCGATTCCGGGAGAACAGAGAATAAACGGTGTGAGCTACTCACAGCAGGGTGGCGATTATATTGCAAAGGATGAGCTTGGATACGGAAGTACATACAGCGCATTTTCCTATCGAATGAACCGCGGGCATGAGAAGTTTGCGGGATTGTTATCGGGTGAAGCGGCTAACATTGGAGAAGGCGCGGAATTTAAGAAATCCTGGGAGGAGACCGTGCAAAAATACCTGCCCGGAAAAGAGATTCCGTATGAGGAGTATCTTGCATACCGTAAGAAAATTTATGATGTATATCTTCCGGAAACCATACTGTCCGAAAAGTCGACCGACTATCTGGATGAAGTGATGGAGTGGTCCGAATCGGATTATGAGTGCCTTTGCAGAATACAGGATCTTTTATCGGGTATGCAGTATTCCGGGACACCCGGTGTACTTCCGGATGAGGTGAATTCCCCGGCGGATTTTCTGGATTATTTCCTGTTTGAAAAGCAGGAAGGATACTGTACTTTCTATGCGACGGCATTTGTTTTAATGGCCAGAAGCCGCGGAATACCGGCAAGAATGGTGCAGGGATTCCGTGTAGATGCAAAAGGCGGACAGACCGTGAGTGTCCGCTCCGACATGGCGCATTCCTGGGCGGAGGCCTATATCGACGGCGTGGGATGGATGATTTTTGATCCGACTCCGGGCGGTATGCAGGATTCTTACTGGCGAAGCGCGGAAGAAAGAGCGCAGTATCAGCCTCCTGAAATTAAGAAAGACGATGTTCCGGTTGTGCCTGGCGGGCAGGGGGAGGTTCCGGGCGATGATCAGGGAGAGAAAAAGGGAAATGGAATAAATGTGAAAATGGTCCTGATTCCTCTTTCGGCCGTAATCCTTGTACTGATTTTATATTTTATATGCTATCGGATGACGGGAATCATGAGATACCGAAAGAAGAGTACGGAGGAAAAATTCTTCCTGACTTGTAAAAAGAATCTGCGGATTCTAAAAAATTTAGGCTACTGTATGGAACAGGGTGAAACGATTGAGGAATTCGCCACAAGGATTGCGAAAAAATCAGATCCTTCATCAATCGCATTTTTGAAGGATTACGAAAGAGTCTGCTATGCCGAGGTGCAGGTGTCGGAAAAGGCACTGAATCTGGCAGAACAGAATATGACAGTATTGCTTTCCAGACTGAAGGAAGTCAAGGGACGGAAACTTGTATGGCTGTATTTCAGGATGGGGGTATAAAAAAGTATAGACGAAGATTCTTTTGACCTGACTCCGGAGGAAGTGCGGCAATTTTATCCATTCTGCATAAAGGAACATTGAAAATGAAAAATAATTTTATGGAAAATATGCGTTGAATGGTTAGATACAACTAATTATAATAAGCCGTGACAAACTTATAAAAAACGCTTGACGGAAAACTACATATCCGTTATTATAAAACGCAATTGAGGGAGTAGGACACCTGCAGAAGAACTTGCAGGAAGCAGATCGTCATCCCGGCAAAGCTCTTTGCCTGGTCTGTTTTTAAAAGTGCGAGACTCATGTGTAGCTTTTTGGCATACATGAAGTCCGATTATACGTAAGTGATTTCAAACCGTTATGCCAAAAGGCGTAGCGGTTTTTCATTATGCGTTTAACGCAATATCAGACCAAGGAGGGAGCACTTATGTCAGAAGAGGAAAGAAAATTTTTGGAAATCGTGGACCTGAAAAAGGGATTCGGAAGCGGGGACACGCGGCAGGAAGTCCTTCGGGGCATGAATTTTACGGTTGCAAAAGGAGAGTTTTGTGTACTCTTAGGTCCGTCGGGAAGCGGTAAATCCACACTTCTGAATATCATCGGCGGAATCGACAATCCGGATAGCGGATACATTTCCATCAACGGTGACAAGTTAGAGGAAATGGGCGAAAAAGGTCTTACACTCTATCGAAGAAAACATCTCGGGTACGTCTTTCAGATGTACAACTTAATTCCCAATTTAAATGTCAAAGAAAATATCGAAGTCGGCGCTTATCTTTCCGACGATCCCTTAGAAATTGATGAATTATTACAGACGCTGGGGCTTTTTGAGCATCGCTACAAACTGCCGAATCAGTTGTCGGGCGGGCAGCAGCAGAGAGTTTCCATCGGCCGCGCCATTGTTAAGAATCCGGACATTTTATTATGTGATGAACCGACCGGCGCGCTTGATTACAACACGTCGAAAGAGATTTTAAAGCTCATAGAGGATGTCAATCAAAAATACGGCAATACCGTCATCATGGTAACGCACAACGAAGCCATCCGCCTCATGGCGGACCATGTGGTGAAACTTCGTGACGGAGTGGTACGTCATAACGACATCAATACTGCGAAAGTATCCGCAATGGATCTTGACTGGTAGGGGGTGAGCGTATGAAAAAGAAAAAGATCAAAAATCCTCTGGTTAAGAGGGTTCCCAGAGAATTGCTTGGAGAATGGCGGAAATATCTGGTGATTTTTATTCTGCTTGTTGCAACCATCGGATTCGTGGCGGGAATGTATGTTGCGAATCACAGCATGCTAATTTCGCTGGATTTGGCGAACCGGGAAAATAAGCTGGAGGATGGCCATTTTGAACTGAAAAACAGGGCATCCGATGAATTGCTGGAAGCTATTTCCACCGGAGAAAAGATTGATTTAAGGGAATATTATATCGACGAAGCGCATAAGGAAATCGATGAAAAAATCGAAGAGGAGGCACCGAAAACCTTAAAGGAAGAGGTTGAAAAAGAGGTTCGTAAGAAGGTAAAAGAGGAAATTACAAATAAGGTGACAGAGGCCGTGAGGGAAGCAACGGCGCCTTATGCGGCATTCCTGACCGAGGAAGATATTCAGAAGCAAATCGATGAAGCGGTAGAAAAAACGCTGGAAGAAAAATACGAAAGTACCGTGGAGGAAGTTCTGCCGGATGCCATTGAGGAGGCATTAAAGAGTAAAGAGTATCTGGACGAAAAGGAAAAGGCCAGAAAAGAAGCATATGAAGAAGCGGAAGAGGAAATAAACGAAGAGTTTGATAAGCAGGAAGCGAAAAAATCAAAGGCAACAAAGGATGCGGAAGCGGCTTTCCGGGAAGTGCCGGTTGTTATCTATGAAAACTTTTATAAAAACGTAACGGAAGATTATAACCTGGATGGCAAGTCCGATGGGAAGGCAAGGATTTTTTCCAAGGATGATGAGGTAAACAAAGCAAGCTTTCTCGAAGGCCGAGCACCGGAGCGGGATGACGAAATTGCAATCGACCGTATGCATGCCGATAACAGCGGCCTGGCGGTAGGCGATCATATTAAGGTCGGCGGAAAAGAGTTTGAAATCTGCGGACTTTTGGCCTATGTAAATTATGCTACCCTGCATGAGAACAATACGGATTTGATGTTTGATGCCATCAGCTTTAACGTGGCAATGGTAACCAAAGATGCATGGGAGCAGATAAACGGACGGGTTCATTATTCGTATGCATTTTTCTACGAAGAGGGATATCAAAATGACAGTGAGCAGAAAGTCTTGTCCGACAATTTTCTTCAGAGTCTGATTTCGCAGACCGTAAAAGAAGAAAATGATCTGGAAGACTATGTGCCGAGGTATGGCAATCAGGCCGTGAATTTTGCGCCGGATGATATGGGCAGCGACAAAACGATGGGCGGAGTGCTTTTATATATTCTCGTCATCGTTCTCGGCTTTGTGTTTGCCATAACGATTACCAGCACGATTACAAAGGAATCCACGGTAATCGGAACGCTTCGTTCCTCCGGTTATACGAAAGGAGAACTGGTACGACATTATTTGACGATGCCGGTTTTGGTAACGCTGATTGCGGCGATTGTCGGAAATATTCTCGGCTATACATTTTTCAAAAAAATCATCGTGAACATGTATTATAATAGCTACTCTTTGCCGGCTTATCAAACGTACTGGTATTATGAAGCGTTCCTGAAAACAACGGTAATTCCGGTCATTTTGATGATTCTCATTAATTTTATCGTCATCAGCTACTGGATGAAATTTTCACCGCTTCGGTTCCTTCGAAAGGATTTGCGGGTTTCAAAGCGTAAAAAGGCGATGCGTCTGCCGCGGTTTAATTTTATGGGAAGATTCCGGCTGCGCGTGCTTTTGCAGAATATTCCCAATTATCTCGTGCTTTTTGTTGGGATTTTCTTTGTAGTATTTTTAGCAACCTTCGCATTCGGTCTGGAAACCACGCTTGATAATTATCAGGATCATGTCGTGGAAGACATGTTTGCCAAATATCAGTATGTTTTAAAGGATACGGAAGATGAGGACGGTAACCCGATTACCACGAAGGTGGAGGGTGCGGAAAAATTCAGCACGGAAACGCTTTATACGACCGACGGAGTGCATTTAAATGAGCCGATTAGTATAAATGGAATTGAGAAAAACAGCAGATATTTTCAAATCGGAGATGTGGATCTGGCGGAAGGAGAAGTATATGTATCCAGTGCATATCAGGATAAATTCAAGCTGCATAAAGGGGATACGCTGACTTTAAAAGAAAAATACAATGATACGGAGTATCACTTTACGATTGCCGGTTTTTATGACTATCTCGGCGGATTAAATGTCGTGATGTATCTGGATGAATTTAATGAAACATTCGGGTATCCGCAGGATTTCTTTAACGGATTTCTTTCGAATACGGAAATTACGGATATCGAGGAAAAATACATCGCCATGACGATTACCGAAGATGATGTGACCAAGATTTCCAGACAGTTAGACCATTCCTTTGGAGGATATATGAACTACTTTAAGGTGGTGTGCTTAATCTTTGCGGGAATTTTGATTTATCTTCTGACGAAGGTCATTATCGAGAAGAATGAAAATTCCATCTCGATGGTTAAAATTCTCGGCTATAAGAACGGGGAGATTGCGTCGCTTTACCTGCTCAGTACGACCTGGATGGTGATTTTTTCGGCAATTGCCACGTCCTTCCTTGGAGTAAAATCGCTGGAGGTTGTCTGGAAAATCATCGTTGGGCAGATGGACGGCTGGATTCCGGCTCATATTCCTTCCATAACCATTGTTTGGATTGTACTGATGATTCTGGCGGCATACCTTGTGGTAATGTTCATCGATTACAGTCGCATTCGCAAAATCCCGATGGATGAAGCGCTGAAGAACGTGGAATAAAGCGATTATAACCGCTTTGCAAAAAGAGCTTGCGGCAGACCTAAGATATGTGCATTTGATTTACAAAAACGGAAAGATTGGATATACTAAAAGGGTATCGGCAACGGTACTCTTTTGATTTTACTCGAATTTACGGAGGGCATGATTATGGCACAGAATCCTATTGTAACAATTACCATGGAAGACGGATCCGTCATGAAAGCGGAGCTGTATCCGGAAATCGCACCGGAAAGCGTGAACAATTTTGTTTCTTTAATTAATAAGAAGTTTTATGACGGGCTGATTTTTCATCGTGTCATCAGCGGATTTATGATTCAGGGCGGTGATCCGCAGGGAATCGGTATTGGCGGTCCCGGTTATCATATTAAAGGGGAATTTAGAATCAACGGATTTGAAAACAACTTAAAGCATACCGAGGGCGTGCTCTCGATGGCAAGAGCGCAGAATCCTGATTCCGCGGGAAGCCAGTTCTTTATCATGCATAAGGATTCTCCGTTCTTAGACGGACAGTATGCTGCATTCGGAAAGCTGATTGAAGGAATGGAAGTTGTAAATAAAATCGCCGAAGTACAGACGGATTATAATGACAAACCGGTTGTTCCGCAGA
Organism: uncultured Lachnospiraceae bacterium; assembly: GCA_902783455.1. GTDB lineage: Bacteria > Bacillota > Clostridia > Lachnospirales > Lachnospiraceae > UBA3766. The sequence goes on from CACZRH010000255.1 coordinate 9,283, forward strand.
GAATGAAGACGGTTACCGTGGAAACCTTTGGTGTGGATTACCCGGAACCCAAGCATTTATAAGGTTTTTGACAATTTGGCTTTTGGGTTATTCATTGTTTGTTCATAAATCTTTTACAGATTGTTGATTTGATAAACATTGTTTGTTAATTTTCCACGTGTATGATAAGAACCATAAGAAGATTCCTCCTTCTTTTGTGGATAACAAAACAATTGTGATATTTCAAATAACTTTTTCAGATTGAATGCCCGAATGTGCAAACGTTCGGGCATCCTCCCTTTTATGGGGTATTTTAACATGAAAGAAAATTATAAAAATGAAGTCCGCTACTATACCTTCCCGGCTTTTGACGAGCATCCGGAAATCGTGCATGCGTTTACGTCAAGGGAATGCGGTGTCAGCAGCGGGTACTATTCTTCCCTGAATATGGGAATTCATACCGGTGATGATTTAGAGAATGTCAGGACAAATTACCGGATTCTTTGTAAGACTCTTTCCCTGGATCCCGAAAAAATCGTTCTTGCGAACTTAGAACACGGCGATACCATCCGAAACGTAAAAGCGCAGGATGCGGGTGCCGGAATATGGCGGGATTTCCCGTTTGACGGCGTGGATGGTTTGCTTACGGATGAACCGGGGCTTATCCTGACCGCAACGTATGCGGACTGCGTCCCTGTTTTTTTCTACGATCCAATAAAAAAGGTGGTCGGAATTGCACATTCCGGCTGGAAGGGAACCGCTTTGGAAATCGCGTCGAAAATGGTAGATCGCATGAAGTCCGATTACGGATGCAATGAAACCGACATTCTGGCCGGCATCGGCCCGAGCATCGGCATGTGCTGTTTTGAAACAGATTCGGACGTCTTCCTGGAATTCGCAGAATTCCCCTACCTTGACGAAGTATGGTTCTATAAAAAGGAAAACGGTAAATTCGATATCGATTTGTGGCGCATCAATTTTGAAATGCTTCTTTATGCCGGCATCCCCGAAGAAAACATTTCCATTTCCGGGCTTTGCACCTGCTGCAATTCGGATATTTTCTTCTCGCACAGAGCCAGCAAGGGAAAGCGCGGCACAATGGCCGGCATCATCACCCTAAAATGACACTAGGGGACGGGGATATAGTGTCATTTTGGGCCAAATGACTTATGGGGGTTACAATATGTGGACTGACGAAATAAAGAAAGAACTGACCGGGCACATCATTCCGTTCTGGCTGTCCATGAAGGATGAAGAAAACGGCGGATTTTACGGTTACCTAAGCTACGACCTTGAATTAAACAAAAAAGCGGACAAGGGCTGCATTCTGAATTCCAGAATTCTCTGGTTTTTCTCCCATGCATACGATTATTTTTCGAAGGAAATTGCCGGTCGGCAGAGCAATGCAGAAACAGCAATCGACACTCTGCAGGGAAATTCAGGCGGAAATAGTTCGGGTAATCCGGATGAAACGGTGCTTTTTGCAGGCAAAGACACCATAGATGAAAAAGGCGGAACAGACAACAAAGGCGGAAACGACAGAATGCCCGCCTACACGCTGGGCGATTTAAAAATCGCAGCCACTCATGCATACCGCTTCTTAAGACTTGCCATGCTGGATATCGTGAACGGCGGCGTTTACTGGTCTTCGGCTTATGACGGACTCCCGGGAGATACCTTAAAACATACCTACTGTCAGGCATTCGCAATCTACGGACTGGCGGCCTATTACGAAATCAGTAAGGATCAGTCTGCGCTGGATTTAGCTTATGCAATCATGGACGTCATTGAAACGAAATGTCGTGATGAGAAGGGATATCTTGAAGCATTTACGATGGACTGGCAGCCCCATTCCAACGAGGAGCTTTCGGAAAACGGCGTGGAAGCGAAGCGTACAATGAATACGCTCCTGCACTGCTTCGAGGCATATACGGAATTATACCGCGTGGACCGTAACGAGAAGGTCAGAAAAATATTAATTGAGGAAGCCAACCTGTTCATGCAGTATTATTACAATCCGGAAAGAAAGCGTCAGGAAGTCTTTTTCGATTTGGATTACAATACTTTAATTGACCTGCATTCCTACGGACACGACATCGAAACGTCATGGCTGATGGAAAAAGGCATTGACTTAATCGACGATGCGGAATTGACGAAGAAAATGAAACCGGCATTTCGTGCGATGGAGGAACACACCTTTGAAGCGGCCTTTGACGAAACGGCATTCATCAACGAATGCGAAAACGGGGTGGATGACACGAAACGCATCTGGTGGGTGGAATGCGAAGCAATTATCGGATTTGTAAACCGCGCACAGCACGAAGCTGCCGGCAAAATGATGGCGGAAGGCGCTGACCTAAGTACGGGAGCTGCCGGCGAACTAACGAATAAAGCAGAATTAACGAATAAAGACGAAACGGTTGCTTTGGATAAAACGAAGCAGATTGAAGAAGCATCAGCGGAAGCAGAAAAATACCTGCAGGCGGCTAAGACCATCTGGGCATATGTCCGTGATAACATCGTCGATCAGCGTCCCGGCTCGGAATGGCTTTCGGAAGTGGATGTAAATAATGAGCCATTTTCAAAAAAACCGATTGTAGAAGAGTGGAAATGCCCGTATCATAATGGAAGGATGTGTCTTGAGGTTCTGACAAGACTGTCATAGCAGGTCCGTATAGTGGCGAATCAATAGCAGTGTAAAGGAGGAAGCAGAATGTTTCGGGATGATTTTGTATGGGGAGTGGCATCAAGTGCATATCAGGTGGAAGGAACCGACCCGGTATTAAAGCGCGGGAAATGTATATGGGATACGTTTTCCGAAGCGGATCCTTTCAATACCAAGGGCGGAAACGGCCTGACGGCATGTGATCACATGCATAAATACAAAGAAGATTTTGCGATGATGCGGGAGCTGGGAATTAAGGCGTACCGCTTCTCAATCAACTGGTGCCGCATCCTTCCAAACGGCACGGGCGAGGTTTCCGAGGAAGGCGTGCAGTTTTACCGCGACCTCATTACCTGCATGAAGGAAAACGGAATCACGCCGTACTTAACGCTCTATCACTGGGATTTGCCGCAGGCGCTGGAGGATAAGGGCGGCTGGGTAAATCCGGAAATCGTGGACTGGTTTGGAAATTATGCAAAAATCGTCGCAGAGCGGTTTTCCGACCTTGTCGAATTTTTCTTTACAATCAACGAACCGCAGTGCGTCATCGGCCTCGGCTATGTAGTCGGTGTGCATGCACCGGGGAAAAAACTTGGTTATAAGGAAACTACCCAGGCCAGCGTAAATCTTTTAAAGGCACATGGAACCGCTGTCAAGGCACTTCGAAAGTATGCCGTAAGGCCAATCAAAATCGGTTATGCGCCGACCTGCACAATTCCGATTCCCGCAACGGATGATCCCCGTGATATCGAAGCGGCAAGAAAAAAATGTTTCTCGATTACAAAGGATACCTGGGACTGGGCCTGGACGGTAGCATGGTTCTCTGATCCCGTCCTTTTGGGCAAATTCCCGGAAGACAGTCTGGAACTGTTTAAAGGCGAAATGCCGGAAATCACCGAGGAAGATTTACAGCTGATGCATCAGCCGATCGATTTCTTAGGACAAAATATTTATAATGGTTACTACATCAAAGCGGGCGAGAACGGCGAACCCGTGGATGTAAAGACGTATCCCGGTTATCAGGAGACCGGAGTGCACTGGCCGATTATGGAAGAGTGCCTCTACTGGGGTGCTAAATTTGCATATGAAAGATATCATCTGCCGATTTTTATCACCGAAAACGGAATGGCCTGCCATGATGCGATTTCGCTGGATGGCAAGGTGCATGACCCGAACCGCGTGGATTTTCTGGACCGCTATTTATCCGCACTTCAGCAGGCGGTGGATGACGGCGTGGACGTTCGCGGGTATTTCTTATGGTCCGTTATGGACAATTTCGAGTGGGATCAGGGCTATCACGGAAG
>CACZRH010000256.1 GCA_902783455.1 uncultured Lachnospiraceae bacterium
AAAGCGTTTGAAAAGCTTTTGACGGACCGGGGGATGAAGAGTGTACATGTAAGAGGAATTGCAGAGTAGGAGTCTACACTTCATATCTTGGGAAAAAAAGCAAAGAATAAAATGGAAAAAAGATACGGATTCGACAGGCGGTTCATTTCGTTTCTGTTGCATATCGTGGTGCCGTTTTTGAAATCGGCATTCGGTGTGAAAAATCCGGAGCGCATGAAGCTTCCCGAAGGCCCCTGCATTGTTTTATTCAATCATGTAACGGATCTCGATGTTGTCTGGATCATGGATTTCTTTTGGGAGCAGATTTACTGCGTGGCGAGTGAACATGTTGTGAGATTTCCCGTGGCGGGAAAGGTGCTTATGGTATTCTTTGCGCCGATTCTGATTAAAAAAGGTACGAACGGTGCAAGCGCGGTATTGGAAATGAGCCGTCACTTAAGGCTGGGGCACAAAGTAATGATGGCGCCGGAAGGCGTACGGACCGGGAACGGAGTGACAAATCCGATTATCGCTTCGACGGCCTCCGTATTAAAGAAATTGAAATGTCCCGTTGTTACGGTACGCATTCACGGCGGGTATTTTACAACACCCAGATGGGGGAAGGGAATCCGAAAAGGCCGGATTACGATGGAAAAGATTGGCGAATATTCCGTAAACGAGATTGCGGCCATGTCATCGGAAGAATTTTTCGAATGCATCACGAAGGATTTAGCGGAGGATGCATATGCTTATAACGTAAATTTAAGAACAGCTTTCCGTGGGAAAAATCCCGCAGAGGGGATTGAAACGCAGCTGTATTTATGTCCCGGCTGTACGCGCTTTTTTACCATTCGTTCAAAAGGAAAAGAATTCTTTTGCGACTGCGGTTTACATGGTACAATAGATGAGTACGGAAAGCTAAGCGGAAAGAATGTGCCGTATTCCGCGATTCGCGACTGGGATGCGTGGGAGAGTGCGTATCTGGAATCAATGTCTGTTAAGAAAACGGATGATTTCGGAAATTCGGAACCGGTTCGGGATGTTTCTTTGGGATGCGGGGATAAAATTTTGCTTCAAAGTCCGGATATGACTCTTTGTGAAATATCGCAGAAGCATAAGAATATCCCGGTTGATTCGGGAGAACTAAAGCTTACTGCCAGAACACTTTCCGTCGGGAATACCGAAATACTTCTTTCGGAAATTACCGATGTGAGTATCATCGCATACGGCATTTTGCTCTTTTTTACAAAGGATAAGCATTATTATGAAATCCGGGGGAAAAAACCGTACCCCGGTGAGGCATATTTGAAACTAATCAGGAAACTGAAATCTTAGGGGGAATTCATGTCAAGTGGTGTGTCATTTTCAGACCTTTCGGTATGGCCGGTGATTCTTTTAATGGGAATCATTTTAGGAGGTCTGCTTCTTGGAAATGTTTTAAAGAGAAACATACCGTTTCTAAGGAATTCGCTGATTCCGGTATCGGTAATCGGCGGGCTGATTCTGCTTCTCATTTCCACAATTATCAAATTTACAACAGGGAAATATTTCTTCCAGTACTTTCTGTTCGGAAACGGGCAGAATTTAACCGGAATGGAAATTATGGAAATCCTTACCTATCATTGCCTTGCCGTTGGTTTTATTGCAATGACGCTTCGTAAAACCGGCAGCGGGGAAAAAGGAAAAGGAAAGCTGAAGGATGTGGTAAATTCCGGTATTACAACGGTAAATACCTATCTTCTTCAGGGAATTGTCGGAATTGCGGTAACCTTCGTCGCATCCTTTTTCCTTCCGAAAATTCTGAAGGCATCGGGGCTTTTGCTTTGCTTCGGATTCGGACAGGGTACCGGGCAGGCTTTGAATTACGGTTCTATTTACGAAAGTAATTTCGGTTTTGCAGGCGGGAAATCCTTCGGTCTTACCATTGCGGCACTTGGTTTTCTTGCGTCAAGTCTCGGAGGAATTATCTATCTGGATTTTCATAAAAATAAAGGGGATATAAAAATCCGCGAGAATATCTTTAAACTGAATCAGGAAAAAGTGGAGGATGATGATGAAATCCCGATGGTTGAGTCGATGGACAAGCTGACGGTTCAGATTGCGCTTGTGGTCGTCTGCTATGCGATCGCATTCGGAATTATGCATCTTCTCGGCAGCTTTGTCGGGGAAGGGCTTAGCTCAACAATCTTCGGCTTCAATTTTTTAATCGGAACGCTGTCGGCGCTGGTTGTTAAGCTGATTTTAAACCTGCTGAAAAAAGGGAAACTCATGCACCGCGACTATGTCAATAATTTCCTTTTAAGCCGTATTGCGGGCTTTGCATTCGATATTATGATTGTTGCCGGAATCGGTGCAATTCAGCTGGATGTCATTAAGGATTATCTGGTGGTGCTGCTGGTGATGGCGCTCCTCGGTGTCATTTTCACATTTTTATATATTCGTCTGGTATCCCGGAAACTGTTCCCGGATTACCGGCACGAGGAGTTTCTTGTAATGTTCGGAATGCTTACGGGAACTGCATCCACGGGCGTTATTCTGCTTCGGGAAATCGATCCGATGTTTGAAACCCCGGCGTCCGATAACGTGGTTTATCAGACCTTCCCTGCGATTTTACTCGGATTTCCGATGATGCTTCTTGCGGCATTCTGTCCGAAGAGCGATACGTCAACACTGATTACGGTCGGAATTATGGTGGCATATTTTCTGATCTTGAATCTGGTACTGTTTCGTAGTGTACTTTTTAAGAAGAAAACCAAAAGGGAAAAAATATGAGCTCCGACATCTCCCGAAAAGAAGAGAACTTGGAAAAGCGTGAAGAAAAAGGGAAAGAAAAGCGCAGGGAAAAGCGTAAAGTAAAGCC
>CACZRH010000257.1 GCA_902783455.1 uncultured Lachnospiraceae bacterium
CCTCATATACGGAATTTCCGGATTATCCGGATCAAGTACATCGTGTTTTGCAGAATCGTGGTCAAATACAAACTGGGTAAGCGGACAGATGTTGATCATGATCAGCGGGAGTTCCGGCGCACATCCTTTGATCCGGCCAAGCATAGTTTCTGCAACCTCTTCCCAATTCCGTGCAGTATAAGAGTCGAGAAAATCCTCGATTTCCTGCAGTGCAGTTAACTGTTTCGTATTTTTCATTTCTTTCACCTCGTTCTTTCTCAATACAAAAAACTGAAAAACGCCCATCTCTTCGAAAATGAACGTTTTTTGCGAATATTTTCTTTTGTCGATATGATCGTCATCGGCCTACGATTATTCCAAGCGTCCTCAACTTATCTTGACAGATTGTGTAGTAATGTCTGATTGAGTTGATGATCACACGCTTCTTCATCAACTCAACAGTTTGGACCTAGGTATTTTGAGCAATACATCATCTGCCGAATCGGACACCGAATTGTACTTTGGTTTATCGGACGTTGGTTTAGATTTACCGAACGATTCTTTTATGAAACGCGCTAAGATTCTCGCCTTTGTAATTTTTATGTAATTTTCATCAAACAGTTTTATGCGCCATTCATCGTAAAAACCGAGACTTCCAAAGTTGATGATTTCATCATCAACTGTTTCGCAAGGGTTTTCATGCCACACTCGGATCGCGACTTGTATTCCATCCGGGTTTCTGATAACAATGTTCCGCCGAGTATACGATGCACCTATATCTGCGATTCTCATGGCGTAATTAAGATCTCCCTCAACCCACTCGTTGTTGACGACTTCTTTATTATCATAATCAATGTAAAATGCTGCCATTTATTTCTCCTTCTGTTTTTCTATCCCTTACGAACAGTTTCTATATATATTATACACAAAAACGTTAAAAGAGTAAAGTGTTCCGCGAATGGGAAAATATAGGTTTACGCTTTTACGTTTATAAATCTTCTTTCTCTCTTATTGTTGTAATCAGCCGCTATTTAGAATAGTTCTTTTCTATTCTGTTTTAAATAGTATCATAAACGGCATTAAACGTAAAGTATTCCATTAATGTATAAATATAGGTTTGCGTTTTTACTTATTTGCCCGGTTCTGCGTATGATCCCCGGCTATAATTATTCAATGAGTTCGGCAATAATTTCGGACACGGTATTTCCGGTTCTGCCGACTTTGTTCTTAACCCCGTCCGGCTTCGCCTCCGGAAGGCTTATTCACTTTATTTCATGTTTGTACGGAAAAGCCGTTTCAAAGTTTTCGGATTGATTTTTAACTGCTCTGCTGCTTCGTTTACTGACATTGTTCCGGCTTTTACCGCTTTTAAATAACGTTCAGCTTTCGAAAAATCAATCGAGCTTAATTCACGCTCCTGGAGGAATTTATTCAGCGTCGGACGACTTATGCCAAGCAGCTCCGAAAAACGCTTTTTAGATAATTTCCCCCGGATATATTCATCATAGAATTCATTAAAACCAGGAAACTGGTCGATTGTATATGAACTCCACCGATTTATCGAATTCCCTTCACTGTCCTTAACGGCGTTTCGACGGAAAAATGAATCGCTTTCATTAAAAAGCCGGAAATACGGCAACATTCCTTTCAGAACCTCCACCTGATTTGGATTTTTAGAGTCGAACCACTCATGCAGGCATATTACGCGTCTTTCCATTTTTACGAGCTCTAATATCATGCTTATCGCCGTTCCTATGTTTGGGGCAAAATTTATCATGTAATCAGTGATAACAATTTCCTTAAGACCAAAATGAACAAAATAGTTTTTGTACCAGGACCATTTTAACAGCGGGCGGTTTCCTGTCAGCTGGTTCACTGCCTCCTTCATTTCATTTTTTTTCCCAGTAAATACATATTCATCAATATCCATCCCCAGGATCTCACTCAGAAATAGAGGAAAGGCTTTATCTACACCTTCCGGGGGATTATCTGCAGGAAATACGGAAGGGATTTTATCCGGCAGATCACATCCGATTGAAAGTTGCTTTTTCGGATTTGTCAGCCATACAATCTTACTCATTGTTTTCTCCTTTCTGTTTTGCTATTTTCATTATATAGTAAAGTGTTCCGCGAATGGGAAAATATAGGTTTACGCTTTTCTTTGCCGATCCTGTCTGATGAGTATCCGGCCGGAAGGCATCTCCGCAGACCGGCCCATGCCTTTGAAAGAAGAATGTGGCAGAACGGAACGGTGGACCATGGCCGTTTTTCTTTTCAGAGGCGATTTGGCTGATCCCGGAAGGGCCCGCCTTTGAAAGGGCCCTTCCGGAAGATACGATGTTTA
>CACZRH010000258.1 GCA_902783455.1 uncultured Lachnospiraceae bacterium
ACCGGTGGTGCCGGTGTTGCTTTGCCGGCAGGAATCTGTAATTTGATATAACCTGTTACTTTCTTTGCCATTTTGGCTACCTCCTGTAAATGTGGTTCGGCGCCTTCCTCTTTTCGGGAAAGCTCCCACTGCCGTATTATGAAACCGATACGGCAATTAATGTTACGCGCGGGATTTCAACCGGTCTCGTTCCCATATCCGGTACGATTTCTGGTTTTATTCCGCATTTATATAAAAGGATTTCTCCCTTCATATCTGAATCACAAATCTCAATTCACTTTTCTGACATCGGAAAATGCAATTTCCACGGGTGTCTCACGGCCGAACAGATCAACATTAATGACAACAACCTGCTTGCCTTCATCCACACGCTTGATGACACCGACAGTATCCTGCCATACACCGGAAATAACGGAAACCGTATCGCCTTCTTTAACGTCAAGATGGATTTTACGCTCTCCTTCGCCCATGTTCAGCATCTTCATTTCCTCTTCGGAAAGAGGAACGGGTTTGCTTCCGGGACCTACGAAACCGGTTACACCACGGGTATTACGTACCACATACCATGCGTCATTATTATCCGCATCCATATGAATCAGCACATAGCCCGGGAAAAGTTTCTTGGAAACTGTTTTTTTCTGGCCGTTCTTTACTTCGACAACTTCCTGCATCGGAACACGCACTTCGAGAATTTCATTCTCCAAATGGCGGTTTTCAACGGCTTTCTCGATATTTGCCTTTACTTTGCTTTCATATCCGGAATAGGTATGTACAACATACCAGCCCATTCCCTTGCCGCTCTTGTTGTCAGACTGACCGATATCATATACTTCTTCCTGCGTTTCCGAAGCCGCTTTTTCCGCTTCTGTTACAACCGCTTCGGATTCCGCTGCGGGCTGATCCTTTACGGTTTCTTCGGAAGGAGTAGTGTTTTCTGTATTTTCCGCAACATTCTCTGCCGCATTTTCCGGCATTACCGAATTCTTACTTTCTTCCATAAATCGCTTTTCCTCTCATATTATAAATTAATGAGTTTATCGATACCTGTCTTTGCAAGAAAATCAATGCCTGCAATAAGTGCAGAGCAAACAACGGTAATAAAAGTAACCAAAACCGTCTGCTTGATGATGTCTTCCTTGGAAGGCCATGTGATTTTCTTAAACTCGCGTTTCACGCCATGAAAGAAATTCGGCTTGTTTTCTTTTTTATTTGAATCTGCCATTTTATGTCCTTTCAGTTCGTAAGGATTCTCTGCTATTATTTGGTTTCCTTATGCATGGTATGCGCTTTACAGAATCTGCAATATTTCTTGGTTTCCATTCTGTCGGGATGAGTTTTCTTATCCTTCGTGGTGTTGTAGTTACGCTGTTTGCATTCTGTACATGCCAAAGTAATTCTTGTACGCATAGTGTTTTTCCTCCGTTTATCACCATATGTATCTGTAATGCCTGCGCTTCAAAATACCTGCAGGCAGCGATTTTTAGTGCACAAAAAAAAGACCTAAAAAGTTAATGTCGCTTATGTAGAATACCATAGGTTGAAATCAACGTCAACCACATATTTAAAAATAATGAAGAAAACAACGGAGTCAGACCCCTTTCCGGTGCCTGACCCCTCTCCAATCATTTTAAATCTTTTTAAAACCATTTCGCAGTCTATTCGCCAAGACCGCCTTCAATTACCGCTACGAGATGCTCCAGTGCTTCCTTTTCATCAACACCTTCGCAGATCAGCTTGATTTCGTCACCGCTTTTCACGCAGGCTCCGAGAACGCTCAGCACACTTTTTGCATTCGCGGTACTGTCACGAAATTGAAATGTAATCAGTGATTTATACTGAATTGCCTCTTTACAAAGAGTTCCGGCCGGTCCCAAATGAAGTCCGGTAGGATTCTTAATCACCACGCTCTGACTAACCATTCGCGTACCTCCAATCCACCATTTTTTTGCTTTATAAAATACCCCTTTTCGGACATCTCCTTCCCCCGAAAGAGAATCCGTTTAAAACATTGTAACCCGTAAAAATTATATCATAGAAAAGCCCATTTAATCAATACGCAGAATTTACAGAACCGTCTGCTGGATTAAGTCGGCAAGTTTCTTTGCTTCCTGCTCGATCATGGCCTGGTCTTTTCCTTCGATCATAACACGAACCATCGGTTCCGTACCGGACGGACGAATCAAAACTCTTCCTTCACCGGCAAACTTCTTGTTAAGCTCCTCTATTGCTGCTGCAACTTCAGGATATTCCATATAATGCTCTTTCTTATGATTCGGTACCTTTGCATTTACAAGCGCCTGAGGAAGTACTTCCATAATGGAAGCCAGCTCGGATAATTTCTTTTTGGTATCCACAACAACCTGTAAAAGAAGAAGTGCGCTCAAAAGGCCATCACCGGTCGTGTTGCGGTCTAAGAAAATAATATGCCCGGACTGCTCGCCGCCCAAGTTATAATCATGCGCTTTCATATGCTCAAGTACATAGCGGTCACCAACCTTGGTCTGCTCTAAATTGATGCCGTGCTCTTTTGCACTGAGACTCATGCCGAGGTTACTCATAACCGTAACCACGATGGTATTTTGCTTTAATGTACCGTTGTCCTTCATGTAATTACCGATGATGGACATAATCTGGTCGCCGTCAACAAGCTTTCCGTTTTCGTCAACGGCAAGCATTCTGTCTGCATCTCCGTCGAATGCAAGACCTAAATCCGCTTTTTCATAAACAACTCTTGCACAAAGCTCTTCCATATGAGTGGAACCGCAGTTTGCATTGATATTGGTTCCGTCCGGATTATTGTGAATTGCAACCACATTGGCTCCGAGTTCCTTCAATGCTTCTACGGATGTATAGTAGGAAGCACCTTCCGCACAGTCCACAACGATTTTTAAACCGGAAAGATCTACATTTACGGAACGGATGGAATGATTAATATATTCTTCTCTTGCATCCGTACGGTATTTGATTTTTCCGACACCGGATCCGGTCGGGAAATTCACGCCCTTCATATTGCTTTTAATCAAAGCTTCGATTTCGTCTTCCATTTCATCCGGAAGCTTGTATCCGTTTCCGTCAAAAAATTTAATTCCGTTAAATTCTACCGGGTTATGAGAAGCGGAAATAACAACCCCCGCATCCACTTTGTATTTCTTTGCAAGATATGCAACTGCCGGAGTCGGTAAAACACCTACATAAACGGCATTCGCACCAACACTGCAGGCACCTGCCATCAGGGCATTCGCCAGCATGTCACCGGAAATTCTGGTATCACAGCCAACCATAATGGTAGGTTTGTGATTCGCTTCCTTTGATAAAACATGTGCTCCGGCCTGTCCTAACTGCATCGCCAAAAGCGGAGTCAGTTCCTCATTCGCCACACCTCTTACACCATCAGTTCCAAACATTCTTCCCATAGCATTCCTCTTTTCTCCGAATAAAACCGGTCTATATTATTTTTTTACTCTTCCGAAACTCTGACCAAAACCCTGCAGCCTTCATCCATACGGACTCCGTCCGGAAGATTCATCTTCGGCATCATGGTATAAACACCGTTTGTAATTTCCGTCAGGTTATGTTGCTGTTTATATGCATCGAAATCAAGACTTACGACCAGGGTATCTTCATCCACTTCACCCAGACGCTCTGACAGGCCGTAAAGTTTTACGACAAGCTGTCCGTCCTGAACATAATCTCCTTCTCCGAGAATCTCCGCTGTCTTTCCGCCGGGAAGACCGAACATACGGATCTGGGATACATCCTTTGTCAGTATGGTATAGGTTTCCTTACGGATCAGACCTGTTGCGACAACTCTTCCGTCAAATCCTTTTTCGGCAAGCTCTGCGCCTGTCGGCAGATAATCGTTCAGATTTACCGTTACGGTAAGATTCGATCTCATACCGTCCACATTCAAAGCTTCCCCGCGAATTGCAATCTGCGAAATATTCTCAATGAAGCTCTTTCTTCCGCAGATCGACACACTTTCATGGCTTGCGATTACATCACCGGTAAGTGCATATCCTTCCTCCGGGGTTCCGTTAAACTCAAATTTTAACGGCACCGTCTTGCAATACAGTACTTCCTGATTGATGTTGACATTCGAAATATTGATATTCAGACGGGATGATTCCACCGCTTCTCCGTTTTCGTCATAAAGTCTGATCGGCACGGACGCGGATACGCTGGAGGATGCATTTTCCACATTCAGAACCGCCTTGGCGGTTTCGATAGAGGATACAACGGACTCCGGACCGGATACTTCAACCTGGTTTAAATCAACCGTCCTGCTGCCCAAAACATAATCATCCGCGGGAGTTCCCTCTGTTTCAACTACAATTCTCTTTGTAATTTTCTGCAACTGTTCAATATTCAGTTTTACATTTTCGGAGCTTAGTTTAAAATTATCAATCTCATTTCCGGATTTGGAAGAAGTAACCTTAATACTTAAGGTATTCATGCTGGTTAAATCCTTCATGTCAGCCGTCGCACTTATATTTTCTTCCGATATTTCCTCAATGACGCTTCTACGTCCGGTAACCGTGACATCAATCACATCCGTCCCGTCCAAAACCTCATAACACAATCCCTGCTTTTCCAGCTCCGAGGCATGCAGAATGTTGACCGTAATTCCCGAGAATTGAACGGTCTTGACGGGATCGTCGATGTTCACGACAATCAGCCATAAGATTACTGCAAATACCAGTGCAAGAATCTTTAAATCCAGATTGTGTATCAGTTTTTCCTTCATCCAGCTTTATCTCCGGGCGTAATTACGCTTTGTATTTCATATTTCATACAGCGTATTTTTATGTTTCGCAATTACGCTTCATTTTTCTCTTTTTTTGCTTTTTTCAAAGCGGCCTTCTCGGCCTTTGCTGCAGCCTTTTCCGCTTTTGCTGCCGCTTTTTCCGCAGCTTTTGCGTCTGCAGCAGACTGCTCATTTGGTTGATCCTTCGGCTTATCCTTCTTAAGCTTTTTAATAATGCTCTTCTTTTCCGCCGGGTGTTTTGCCTGAACGATTTCGAGCTTTTCACGAAGCTCGTTCACGTCAAGTGCCCTGAAAAGTTCTCCCTGATAAGCCACACTGACTTTTCCCGTTTCCTCGCTGACAACAACCGTCATGGAATCCGAGTTTTCGGAAATGCCGACCGCCGCACGGTGCCTGGTACCCAGATCCTTGCTTAATGTCCTTTGATCGGACAACGGAAGATAACAGGTTGCCGCTGCCACACGGTCTCCTCTTACAATTACCGCACCGTCATGAAGCGGTGTGTTATGCTCAAAAATATTAATCAAAAGCTGACTTGTAACCACACCGTCCACCGCAATACCGGTACGTTCGAATTCTCCTAACGGGGAATCCTGCTCGATTACAATCAATGCTCCGGTCTTGGCACGGCCCATCTCATAGCTTGCCACAATAATCTCATTTAATGTTTTATCGGAAAACCGGCCTTCTTCCTTTTTATTTTCCATTTTGATGAGTGCGGAAATAAAATTGGTCTGCCCGAGTTCCTCAATCAGTCTTCGGATTTCCGGCTGTAGCGCAACAATGATTGCCAGGGCAATCAGGGTAAACAAACTCTTCGCCAGCCAGATGATTGTATTCATATTAAATAAAACGGCAATGGCCATGAAAACAAGCACAATCGCAAGGCCCTTGACGATGGACCATGCTCTCGTGTTTTTCACCCATACCATTGCCCGATACAAAATAAAAGCCAGAATCAGTACTTCCACCACATCGGAAATGCCGACTCTTGGGAGACGAAACGCCGATAAATATTCAATTATAACGCTTCCGAAATTAGCCATTAATGACGCGCCCTGTTCTCCCTGTGGGGTGCACTCTCCCTTCCGGCACTCTCAGGTGCCTTATCACGTCCCGAGGATTTCACCTTCTTTACCTTTTTGTCGGCTGTGGAAAGCGTTACCTTCGGAATAGCCTTTACAAAATAGTAATACTCATCATCTTCAAACTGAACCTTCTCCGCCCTCGCATAATCCAGGTTAAAGGCAAAGAATTTAATGACCACGGCAATGGCAAAACCGATAATCGCACCCAGAATGGTTCCGAATACGGGAACCTGGGTGGACAGTGCCAGATCGCCTACAAACAAAACCAGAATATTGATTAATGCACCGACAATCATCGCAATCGTCCATGCATGGTCGATGTTCATTCTTCGAATAAAATAAACTGCCAGGCAGGCTGCCACAAAAGCAACAACAGCAACCAGCATCGCCTTATTTCCAACCAGCCCGTCAATTACGGACCGGAACTTCGTAGCCATCTGGGCCAGCTCCACTCCGCCGTCCGACTTCGAAAGACCGGAAACAAGATGAAGCGCATAATAAACAATAACACCGCATCCAACACTCACTGCCGTTCCGGGGCCTCCGAGCAAACCTGCCGCCAAAGTTACTGCGCAGGGAATTTTAAAAGAAAATGCCAGCGGAAGCAAAACTACAACAATACCATCCTTCGGACTGAAGCGGAAATAGAGCAGAAATAATACCACAAAGATAATTCCGACAACCGCCGCGGCCTCTAAGGAAAGCGCATATACATGGCACAGACAGATTACCGCTGCCGCAACCACAAGGAAATTAAGCGGCAAAAACGAGCAAAGCAGTGCAAGAATAAGCGCAACGGGGAACTTTGCAAGTTTCTCCATGTAACCCAGTTTGGAATTGATTAAAAGGAAAGTAACCAGGGCCAGGAGGAACTTCAGTACAGGTAAAATGAAACCTTCGTACTTTCCGTAGATATTTTTCAGAAATTCACGGATTTCCAATAATTTTGTCATTACTGTCTTTTTTCCTTTCTTTCCCGTTGATAGAGAATCTGCAGACGCCTCAGATTATTAAAATAAACCTTCAGGCGTGTTCTGGCCTTCCTATAACGAATTGCAAAACAGATATAGGAAATCAGGCAATAAACCCCCACAAAAATCAGATAATAAAGGAGGATTTTCCCGGCAAGCTGTGTTACGTCGGCCCGGTAAATACCATCCACAAACTGTTCCGAATCATAAAGAATATATAAGCCGAAACCGAGAACAAATGAAACCGACGCGGAAATCACCGAACCGATCAGACGAAGACCGATATAATCGCTGCGGAAATACGTACCGATTGCTTTATTCTCTTTTCCTTCTCTTTTTTCGTGCATTGCCAGATGGCTCATCAAAATGACACGTTGTTCATTCAGCATAATTAATAACCTTTCCCGGTTGCCAGGGTAATAAAATAAACACGCTCTACACCCACACTTTTAAGAACCGCTGCCGCAGCACCGATCGTACTTCCTGTGGTGTAGATATCATCCACTAATATTACAGTCTTTAATTTTACATCA
>CACZRH010000259.1 GCA_902783455.1 uncultured Lachnospiraceae bacterium
GCAGTACGGGGATTACGTGGAACTGATGGATGATGATGCCAGAGAGATGGTGAAGGAAGAACTAAGAAAGCTGGGGGAGAAGTATGGAATTAGTTGAAAAATCAAATATTATTGAGAGATTGAATAAAGATTATGGGAAGGAAAGAGTATGTTTGGTTAATACTTCCGATTATGATTTGACGACACTTCCAAAACATGGAAACAGTAATATTGATAGAAGTAATTGGGCGGATAAAGTAGTAAAATATTTATATAAAATAAATAGAAACAGTATAAATCATGAGCCTAGATTTTTTTCTACGGGAGAATATAATTTTACATATATTAAATTTGTAAAAGATGATAAAGGAAAAATATATGGAGCTGTAAGCGGATTGAGCTGTTTTCACAGTAATTATCCGAGCGATGTGTATTTTTATGACATACCGGATGATGAAAAAAAACAATTATCTGATTTAATGGTAAAGAATCATTTGGAATGGTATAAAGATGAAATCCTTATTTTTATGAACATAGATGCCAAAGATAGAAATGAAGCCAAGGATAATGAAAAAAAACTAAAAAAATTATTTAACCTGTATGATTAGTATCCATTCAAAATTTTGAAATAATATAACCCCATAATATAAGTGTAACCGAAAATCACACTTAAAATTAGCGAGGTATGATTATGATTTATGCAATGAGCGATATCCATGGCTGCTTAGAACAGCTGAAAGAAAAAATGAATCTCGTAGATTTAGACGGGAACAATAAGCTCCTTTTTCTGGGCGATTATATTGATTACGGGTCTGAGTCAGGGCCCGTACTTCGTTTTATTTACGATTTGCAAAAGCAGTACGGCAGGGATAAAGTGGTTGTTTTGAAAGGCAATCATGAGGCGATGCTCTTAGAATGGATTGATGAGTATAACAAGCCTGTTACGAAGAACGTGGAAGAACTTTCCTATGATTCCTGGCTGGAAACGGATGAGAGATATCATTTTAAAACATTTCGTACACTTGTAACGGAGGAACAGTTTTTGAAATTCAGGGATTTTTCCGAAACCGCCTCTTATGCTGAAAAGAATGCTGAAGCAGTCAGAATGGTACTTGAAACTTCCGGTGAAATAATCAAATGGATGCGTTCCATGGAATTATTCTACAAAACGGAGGAACAGATTTTTGTTCATGCCGGAGTAGATGAGGAAGCAGAACAATACTGGGAGTGGGGAAGCGGAGAAGAGATTTTTCTATGGAAGTTTCCGGCAAGCACGGGAAGATTTTTAAAGACCGTAATTGCCGGTCATGTCGGCACATCGGCCCTTGCAAGAGATAAAATGTTTCATAGTATTTTTTATGACGGAAAGTCGCATTATTATATAGACGGTTCGGTTTATAAAGATGGAAGGCTGTTGCTTCTCGGATATGACGAAACCGATAAGAAATATTATCAGATTGAGAAGCGTGGAAAGTTTGAGATTGAGAAATATGAATTTATAAGTTAATGATAAGTTATAAGCTGATTATTTTTTAAAAGAATTAAATTTCAAAATTTTGAAAGTTTTTTATACAATAATAATTATGAGCAGGTTGCGAAATGCAATCTGCTTTTTATATTAACCATTTTTAAGGAGGACAGAAAAATGTCAATTAATTACAACACAGCTTTTGATTTTTATGAAGAGGAAAACACTTTTGAAGCAGCCATGGACCATGTGATTGAATTGCTTTCGATGGCCAGGGAGGAACTCCTTGCGGAACTGAAGAGCAGGGATATTCCGGATTTAAAAATTGTTTTTCGTGGCGGACGCGGAATCAGATCGTCAGTGAATGACCGGAGGATGTACTTCTGGATTTCCTGCTATTACCGCGGGGAAGAGTATTGCATCAATTTGTTTGAAAGTGAGATTGATGATTATTCCGGAAACTGTCACTGTCAGATTGGAAAAATCATGTTTACAAAAGACTATCTCAAAAACAAAAGTGAATGCGGATCGCCGAATGAAATTTTGAAAGATGAAGAAGGAAATTTTATAAGCGATCGTAAAGTTACACAGCTTCGTTTCAACAGTTACAAATGGGAGAACCCGCTTGATTACTTTGAAAACAGGGATAGGAGCCGGCTTTTCAACAAAAGCTGGGTGACGATAGACGATGTGCTTGAAAAAAATGACACAATATCCCCGTCACCTAGTGTCAAAACAGAAGAGATTGTTGATGCTTTTCTGAGATTTATCGGCATCTGATTTATAAATGGGGATGGTGGGGAAATGCTGTGTCTACAAGGTAGTGATTTAAGAGAACTGTCAGGATTTCTTATGGCTGAGTTTCGGGGAATTTTTGAGCGATACGGGCTTTGGTATGATTTCGGTTTTAAGTGGAATTTAACCTGTTATAAGAAATAGGATGTGCTATAATCAGGATGAAAAATGGAGGAAGTAAAATGTCATTTTTAGTTACGGGTGATACCCACGGAACTCTGGATTTGGATAAAGTGATTCGTTTTTTTGACGAACACGAAGGAAAATACACGCAGGAGGATTATCTGATTATCTGTGGCGATGTCTGTGTTTGCGGTTTTTCCGCAAAGGATGAGACAGCGACAAGAGAGGTGCTTCGAAATCTTCCGGTTACCGTATTGTTTGTTGACGGAAATCATGAACATCATCAAAACTTAAATGATTTTCCGGTAGAAGAGTGGAACGGCGGGAAAATTCACAGGATTGAAAATACAATCATACATCTGATGCGCGGGCAGGTTTACGAGATTAACGGCACAGCCTTTTTTACATTCGGAGGCGCATACAGCATAGACCGCTATGTGAGGAGGGAAGGAATTGACTGGTTTCCGGAGGAAATACCTTCCCGGGAAGAATATGAAGAAGGCTGGAACAATCTGGAGAAAGCAGGTTTTCAGGTCGATTATATTATTTCCCATACAGCACCGAGGGAAGTTGCAGCGGCGCTCGGATTTGGGGAAATGTCAGATGATGAAATTGAACTGAGACAATACTTGCAGAGGGTTGCGGATTCCACGGATTTTACAGCCTGGTACTTCGGACATTTTCATCAGGATGAGGATGTGGAAGGGCAGTTTTTCTGTTTGTACGAGGAAATTATAGAGCTTGAGTAGAGAATCCCGGATGTCAAAATATAAGAATTATTTAAGAGTATTCTTAGAGTTCAATAAAGATTTACTCTCGTTTAGACATTATAATTTCATTAGTGAAAAATACAACGAGAGGTAATAAAATGAAAAAAAAGTAAAAATAAAGAAAATGTAAAATATAAGAAATGCAGGAAAGGGTTTATTATGGCTACACCACTTTGTGAATTAATTGCAAAAAGCAGAAATATGGACGGAGTTTTACCGGAAGGCTTTATGCTTCCGGATGAAGATAATGGAGACGGTCCGCGCTTTGCAGACGGGGCAATGGATGGAATCATGATGTATCACATGGGACATACGCCTTTAACAGATGCGGAAAAACAGCATCTCGTAAAGCTGCTTACCCTTGCCGGAGACGGAAAAGAAAAGGAAGCAAAGGAAGGATTCAAAGATTTTTGTAAAGATCACAGAACACTTTCCATCATCGATGATATGCAGCAGTACATCGTAAATCATCCGGATCGGATAAATGCAGACAATCTCTTTCGTTTTGCCGTAAACATGCTTTTGGAATCCACGGATAAGGAGAGTGTCAAGGTGGGACTTTCCATTCTGGAATTATTTGATTCCTACGAAAATGATGAATTGGCAAGAGTGATTCGTATCGCCGGTTTATCCGATGAATTCACTCTTTTTTCGGTATTCAACATGAGAAACTGGCCTGCAGCGGAAAAAGAAATCTTAGAGCTTGGAAAAAGAGTACGCGGATGGGGAAGGATTCACTGCGTTGATTTTATGGATGCGGAAGAAGAGGAAACAAGGCAGTGGCTATTCTACCATGGAGTGGATAATGATGTGCTGCCTGCGTATTCCGGATGGACGGTGTATCAGAAGGCGGATGTAGAAGGCATTTTAAATAAACCGGAATTAACTTATGAGGAACTGCATACCGTTTTATTAATTACGGATGCTTTAATGGATGAAGGCCCGGTAAGCGGACTATCCAACATGGAGAATCCGAAAGAATATCTGACCAGGGTTCAGTTAAAAGCCAAAGGAGACTATCCTTTTACGGATGACGATAAACGTATTTTAAATACCATGAAAGAATGGTCGTAATTCATATTCAAAATAAGGGAGTGCCTGCCCGATATTTTCATGCAACACGGTTCTTTTTGTGTGGGAATATGAGGTTCGCATCTCCCCTTTTTTATACCATGCAAATTCTTTTTGCAACTACAGGTTAAATGAAAATGCAGGGACAAGACGGTATAATCAAACTATGGAAAAATATTAGAAAAGGGTGACTTTATGATATATTTAACAGGCGATACACATAGTGATTTTTGGAGAATTAAAGAGTTTTGTAAAAAAATGCATACCTCAAAGGATGACGATATTATGGTCGTTCTCGGGGATGCAGGTCTTAACTTTTATTTGAATAAAACCGATTATAAGAGGAAGATTGAAGTATCCCGCATTCCGATTACGTTTTTTATGATTCACGGAAATCATGAAGAAAGACCGTATAATGTGCCCGGTTATGAAGAAAAGGAATGGCATGGAGGCATTGTCTATGTTCATCCGGAATTCCCGAATCAGATTTTTGCAAAAGATGGTGAAATTTATGATTTAAACGGTAAGAGCGTTATTGTAATCGGAGGAGCGTATTCGGTGGATAAAGAATATCGTATGGTACACCATTGGCCGTGGTTTGAATCGGAACAACCGACACCTGAGATTAAGGCATACGTGGAAAAAAGACTTGAGCAGGCAGACTGGAAAGTAGATGTAGTATTTTCCCATACCTGTCCGATTAATTATGAACCACGGCATTTATTTCTTCCGTTTATTGACCAGAGCAAAGTTGATAAATCAACCGAGGAGTGGTTGCAAACAATAGCAGAAAAACTGGATTACAAGAAATGGTATTTTGGTCATTTCCATGATGACTGGAAGGTATTCAAGTTTCAGATGCTGTATGAAAGTATTATTGAATTTAAATGAAAGGATGGCAGTATGAATCTTTATATTGCAGATACGCATTTTGGACATTCCAACGTTTTACTGCATGACCACCGTCCGTTTGCAGATGCGGATACGATGGATCAGTGCTTGATTGATTTTTGGAACGGAAGGGTTTCCAAGGACGATCACATTTATATCCTGGGGGACTTCTGTTATCGAAGCGGCAGGGAGCCGGAATGGTATTTAAAGAAGTTAAGAGGTCATAAGCATTTTATTATCGGCAATCATGACCGCCATCTTTTAAAGAACGAAAAGGCAATGAGCTACTTTGAGACGGTAGATTCTTTAAAGATGATTAAGGACGGCGAGAACGAAATTATTCTCTGCCATTATCCGCTTGCCGAATGGAACGGATATTTTCACGGTTCGTGGCATATTTACGGCCATATTCACGCTTCAAAGAATGAAGCCTATGAATTTATGAGAACGAAGGAAAGAGCATTGAATGCAGGCTGTATGATAAATAATTATACGCCGGCATCTTTAAACGAACTGATTCGGAATAACAGAATATTCCGGGAATGAATGGAAAAATGAAGGGAGAAAGATATGGGAATTAACAGAGAAGAGCGCCTGCGGGTATTTGAAGATACCGAGAAGGCAGTAAAAACAATTGAAAAATTGAAGAAGGCGGTCGCAGATTCGACTGCGAATCAGAAGCTGATTTTGGAAGCAAAAACTGTTGAAGGTAAAAAGAATGAATATGAGAAGGATGCCGAAATAATTGTTTCGACAAAGCGTTCCTTTGAGGCGGCAGAAGCATATAAAAATAAAAAGGTATGTGTTTTGAATTTTGCATCCGCATCCAATCCGGGCGGTGGAGTGACAAAGGGCTCGAGTGCGCAGGAAGAATGTCTTTGCAGAACATCAACATTGTATTTTTCACTGAATACAAAGGAAATGTGGGATGGTTTTTACGCACCGCACAGAGCGATGAGAAACCCGCTTCATAATGATGATATCATTTATACGCCGGATGTGGTTGTATTTAAGACAGATACCGATAAGCCTGTTCGGCGCAGGGAAGAAGAATGGTTTAAAGTGGATGTAATCTCTTGTGCTGCACCGAATCTTCGCAATATGCCGTCGAATTCTTATAATTCCGGCGATGGCGATATTCCGGCAAGACCAACGGATGAAGAACTGTATCAGATTCAGCTTCGTCGTTTTAAAAAGATTCTGGAAGTGGCTGCATCAGAGAAAGAAGAAGTTTTGATTCTCGGTGCATTCGGATGCGGTGCATTTGAAAATAATCCGAAGGTGGTGGCAAAGGCAACAAAGGATGCCGTGGAATTGTATAAAAAGAATTTTGAAGTAATTGAATTTGCCGTATTCTGCACGCCGGATCGAAGAGAGAATTATGATGAATTTCGAAGGATATTTAATCCTAAGGGTCCTATACGAAGCTCGGAAAGCGCAACAAAAAGGCATTGGAGCATGATAAAATCGGCAAACACATGATGCATCTGGTCCGGCTTTATTTGATGTGCTTTGACATTCTGGAAAACGAGAAGATCGTAACGAAGAGGACGAAAGAACATGATTTTTTAATGGAAATCCGAAATGGAAAGTACATCACGGAGAATAACGATGTTCTGCCGGAATTTTTTGAACTGGTGGATGAATACGAAAAGCGTCTGGAATATGATGCAAAGAACACTTCCCTGCCGGAAGAACCGGATTATAAGAGGATTCGGGAGTTTGTGGCATCGGTAAACGAAGAGATTATTCGGGAAGGAAGATTTATTTGAGAAGAATTCTGCTATAATTAGTGTGAATCAACATCCCTGATTGTCTGACGATATGGTTAAAACAGTTGATGAAATGTCTGGAAAGCTGACAAAGGAGTGCATATGTCGAAAACGGAAACGCAGAAACTAAAAACATATCATCTGTATAAAATTATGCTGGAGAAGACGGATGATGAGCATAGTCTTACCATGGATGAAATCATAAAAGAGCTTGAAAAAAGAGGCGTTACGGCTGAGAGAAAGAGCATTTACCGGGATTTTGCCGTCATGAATGATGAAATGGATACGGAAATCATCGGGGAAAAAATCGGAAAAAATTTCTATTACCATATTTCCAATAAAACCTTCGAACTGGCAGAATTAAAGCTTTTGGTGGATTCCGTGCAGTCCTCGAAATTTATCACAGAGCGAAAATCCGCCAATCTGATTAAAAAAATCACATCCTTAGGCAGTATCTATGAGGCCGGACAGTTAAAACGACAGGTTCGCGTTCAGGGACGTATTAAGACCATGAACGAAAGCATTTTTTACAATGTGGATAAGCTTCATGCAGCCATCGAGGCAAATAAGCGGATTCAATTTTACTATATGCAGTGGAATGCGGAGAAAAAACTCGTTCCAAAGGTAAATGAAGAAGGTGAAATCAAACGCTATGAAGTAAGCCCCTGGGCGCTTGCATGGGATGATGAGAATTATTATCTTGTTGCCTTTGACCATTTTACAAAGGGAATCAGGCATTACCGTGTCGATAAAATGAATCAGATTGAATTATCGGAGGAAAAGCGGGAAGGAAAGGCTGAATTTAAGGACTTTGATCCTGCCATGTATGCCAAGGAAAACTTCGGAATGTTCCGGGAAGAAGAAGAGAATGTCCGTATTGAGTTTCCGGAGCATTTTATCGGTGTATTTATTGACCGTTTCGGCAAGGATATCCCGATTCATAAAGCTGACCGGAAAGGGTATTATAAAACCACTGTACGAGTCTTTGTGAGCGGACAGTTCTTAGGCTGGATTTTCGGTTTGGGACCGGAGGTAACGATAGCAGGTCCTGATACCGTGGTGGAGAGGTATCAAAGTCTTCTTTCGAAAAATCTGGAACGGTACAAAAAATGATCTTAACAATATTGCGAAAAGGACTGCAATCCCTGATATGGGGTTGCAGTTTTTTTATTATTCCGCAAATTTACTATAATCATTTTTTTGATAAATATAAAAAACATGCATAAAACAAGGCGGTTTTTGCGGCGATTGTTTGAAATGCGCATTATTACTGTGTTTATTGGGTACTAATTACGGTACTTATAATTTGTTAGGATACTATCAGAAACCAGACAGCTTGTAGTTGTATGATTGGGGGGATTTGAATGAAAAAGATCAGGTTTTGGATCTGGAGATGCTTTCACAAAAACAAAGTGGCCTGCAGGCATTTTTGCGGAACCTGCGAGTATTATGAGCTTTGCAAAATTGACATGGAAAATTAGGGGAGGATAAAGAAAATGAGAGAGAAAAGAAAAATGTTTGTATTGGCGGTTATGACGATTGTTGCTGCAATTTTGTACTTCGCATTCCCGATTGATTTCATTCCGGACTTCGTGGACGGGATCGGAAGAGTGGATGATGTTGTAATGCTCTCTATCGGAGCAAGCTTTTCGCTTGTATTTCTTCTTGCCGGTCTTGGAGAGCGGATTAAGGTATCCGGAAGAAGAGAAGAACAGATGCGCTTCGAGGAAGAGTATCGCCAGACTTACGGGGATTATTTAGGGATTTGATAATATGAACCGAAAAAAATCCGGCGGGAATGTCGGCCCGCCGGAAATTAAAGAAGGAAAATTTTAATTTAAAAGGAGAAAAAGTTTGTTTTTCATTTGATGAATACATAGTAACATATAAATTGTCACAAAACTGTCACGGTAAAATGAACTTTTCGGAAACAATTTATAAACAAATTATGAATTGTTATGTAAACTATAAGGAAAAATATAAAAGAAAGAAGGCCATAAGCAGGCCGTAAAAGGTAATAGAAGGAGGCGTTATGGGAAGATTTTTGGAAACCCCGGATGGGAAAATGCATGAAATACTGGATGATGCAGGGATTCTTGATTTAATCCGTGAATATGCGGGAGTGGATGCGGCGGACTATGTGGAGGGCAGAATAGAAGAATTAAAATATGACCTTCAGAATGCGGAAGAGACCATTGAGGAACTGGAAGCGGGGCCTGTTGCCGATCCGAATGAATTAACCGATGCCGATTGTCTGAAAGCGGATTTAGAGCTTTGCTTTGTCGGATTAAATTCAGCGAAAACTCAGGTGGAATCGGAACTTGAGGATATTGAAGTAGAGTTGGAGGTGCTTAAAAAAATAATCGAAAACCTTTAATCATGCAACGTTTTTTGAATATTTCTATGGTATAATGGCAGAGAAAATGGTTTTACTTCGTTGTTGAAAAAAAGAATTGTGAATTTGTTAAAACGAAAAGGACTGATTTCCATGTCAAGAAAAAGACGTACCGATAATTTATATAAAATACGCCTGCTGGTAATGATTTTCATCAATATTTGTCCGGTATTCCATTGGATGCGTAATGACAGAAGAATCTTGAATTTTTATTATTATGTCTGTCTGGCGGAATTTGAAAAGGTCAGGGATAAAGATTCGGAAATTCTTGATTTGCTGTATAAAGATCTGGTTGCATCAAGGGACTCTTTTGATAAGCTATATGGTCTTGCCAATTTTATGAACAGCAAAGAATTTAAGGAGCTGGTCAGATCTGCTCCAAGCAAGAAGAGAAAACATCGCAGGCAGCAGGGGGAATGCACGTATGGAACTGTTTGACGGGAGACCGCAGAATACGGAAGGCCGACTCGCAAGAGAGATTCGGACGTATGATTTTTTAGACTCTCTTGGAATCGATTATCAGAGAACGGACCACGAACCTGCCAATAATATGGAGGCTTGCAATACAATTGACGCAATATTGGGCGTCATTATCTGTAAGAATCTGTTTCTTTGCAACCGACAGAAGACAAATTTTTATCTGCTTATGATGCCGGGAGATAAGAAGTTTAAAACCAAAGAATTATCCGCTCAAATCAATTCCGCAAGACTTTCCTTTGCGGAGCCGGAGGATATGTTAAAATATCTCGATATCGAGCCGGGAGCGGTAAGCATTATGGGACTTATGAATGATTCCGGTCATAATGTACAGCTTTTAATCGATGAAGATGTTTTAAAGGACGAATATTTAGGCTGTCACCCATGTGTATGTACATCCAGTCTGAAATTAAAGACTGCCGATGTATTGCAAAAATACCTTCCCGCAACGGGACATACCTATAAAACCGTTCATCTGGTCGGGGAAGACTGAATCGGATGAAAAAACCGCAGGGGAAATAGCAAATCTGAAGAAAAACGAATGGAAAGCGAACGGAAAATCTAAAACCGGGTATCCGATTGAAAACCGGATACCCCGTAATTATATCATTTAATTTGTTGTTCTCAAAAAACCAGCATCTGTGAACCGATTACGCAAGCAAAGCTATTTGGAATTATTTAATTTTTTATTTAGTTGTTGAGTGCATACTGACCCTGATAGAAGCGCAGAATAAAGCGTTTCTCAAAGAGAATGAGAATAGAGCGCTTTGCTGCAGTGCCCGGACAAGAGGTGTTCTGCGGTTTAAAGCGTTTTTTGTATGGTGTGCTGCGGTCGGTCCGCAGATGAGGTACTGTTTAGATGCCTATTTTGATTTTTTCCCGGCGTTCTTTTTTAATTTCGCTTCTTTGTTCATGAATTCCACGATTGCCTGAAGCCTTTCTTTTTGAAAAATATTGAATTCACGAAAATGAATTACTATTCCAAATTCTTCATATGTAAGCAAAAATGAATACATAGTCGGAACCTCAAAATTGTGTGGATAAAATGCGAAGAATTCGCAAAGCGGAATTTGGAGACCATCGCATATGCTGGCAATGGTATAAAGATTGGGATTGCTTTTTCCCTGACATATGTTTTTGACAGTGTTAAGAGAGAGATGGGAAGCTTCCGCCAGTTTTTCATTCGTTAATCCTTTGGCTTTCTTCAGCTCCTGCAAACGTGTTCTCCCGTAATTTCTTAACGTTTCATTTGTTAAGGTCTTGTCGGAATCTGTTTCTTTCATATCGAAATCCTCCTTAGATAATGTTTTGATTGTATTTTCAAATTATGATAGAAACACTTGTTTTCCTTTAAGCCTGTTTCCTTTATTATCCTGCCTGAATATCTGTCAGTCGATCCCATTTTCTGACCTGTTTTTCATAAAAAGAACCATTATATGACTCTTTTTTTTCAAAAATATTAATTCCGAAAAAAGACTGAAAATGATTCTGAATAAAAATCCCCCCAAAAGGGAAGTTCAAAAAGGAGATTCCGGAAAAAAATAAAGTGGAATTCATTTCCGTAATGTGTTAAAATATCAAGTTAGGGGCGTGAAACCGCCTCCGGGATGATGGATATTCCGGATATGATAAAGAAAAACTGACGGAGCTGAATTATGTTAGAATTACGCAATGTTTCCTATCTGGTCGATGATGAGGACCAGGGGAATCAAAAAGAAATAATCAAAAATATCGATTTGACCATAGAAGACGGGTTTACCGCAATCACCGGACCGAACGGCGGCGGCAAATCAACTCTTGCGAAGCTGGTGGCCGGGATTATCACTCCCACTTCGGGACAGATTTTTTTTAACGGCGAGGATATTACGGGCCTTTCCATTACGGAACGGTCCCGAAAGGGAATTACGTTTGCGTTTCAGCAGCCGGTCCGTTTTAAGGGCCTTACCGTAAAGGATTTGTTAAAAATCGCAGCCGGCAAGGATGTCTCCTTGAATGAGGTCTGCAATTACCTTTCGGAAGTCGGTCTGTGCGCAAAGGAATATATCGACAGGGAAGTGAATGCTTCATTGTCAGGCGGCGAATTAAAGCGTATCGAAATTGCCATGGCAATCGCCAGAAAGACACCGCTTACGCTTTTCGATGAGCCGGAGGCGGGAATTGATTTGTGGAGTTTTCAGAATCTGATTCATGTTTTTGAAAACATTCATGAGCATGCAGGCGGTTCCATTATCATCATTTCCCATCAGGAACGGATTCTGAATATTGCGGACCGGATTATCGTTCTTGCCGCAGGGGAAATCAAGGAGAACGGTACGAAAGAGGAAGTGCTGCCGAAGCTTCTTGCCGGAGCGGCACCGTCACCCGTGGATGCCGTGGAGACTACACCGGCCTGCCCGACACTGCTTAACAAAATGGTGTAGGAATATTTAAGAAAGTATAGAGAGGATAAAATGGCAGCAGAATTAACAGCTATTCAGAAAACTTTACTTGAAAATATCGCGGATTTGCATGAGGTTCCGACGGGTGCTTACAATATTCGTTCCAACGGCGGAATGCTCGGACGCAATACAACCGCAAATATTGATATCGTGACCAAAACGGATAAGCCCGGAATTGATATTATCATCAAACCCGGAACGAAAAACCAGAGCGTTCATATTCCGGTATTAATCACACAGACCGGTTTGAAGGAAATGGTATACAATGAATTCTTTATCGGTGAGGATTGCGATGTCGTAATCGTAGCCGGATGCGGAATTCACAATGCCGGGGATGAGGGAAGTGAACATTCCGGAATTCATACCTTCCATGTCGGAAAGAATTCCAAAGTAAAATATGTGGAGAAACATTACGGAACCGGCGAAGGAACAGGGGAAAGAGTAATGAATCCCTCCACGGAAATTTATATGGAAGAAGGGTCTCATCTGGAAATGGAGACCATTCAGATTGAAGGCATCAATTCCACGGAGCGAAGAACGTATGCGAAGGTGGAAGCGGATGCGAGCATCGTGATTAAGGAAAAAATCATGACGCATGATAATCAGACTGCGACCACCGATTTTAAGGCGGAGCTTGTGGGTGAGAATTCCAGCGCGGATATCGTATCGAGATCGGTTGCCAAGAATCATTCGAAGCAGACGTTTAAATCCAACATTATCGGAAGCAATGCCTGCAAGGGCCATAGCGAATGTGATGCGATTATTATGGATCAGGCAATTGTGGAGGCAATTCCGGAGCTTACCGCAGCCAATATCGATGCAAGTTTAATTCATGAAGCTGCAATCGGAAAAATTGCAGGTGAGCAGCTGATTAAACTGATGACTTTAGGGCTTACGGAAAGTGAAGCAGAAGAGCAGATTATCAATGGATTTTTGAAATAGAACTACGTCTGTAGTTTTATTATACATATTTAACAGATATTTTTGAAGGGAAGTGTTTTTAAATGACCAAAATTGACATTGTATCAGGATTCTTAGGAGCCGGAAAAACGACATTTATTCAGAAGATGTTAAAGGATGCGTTTGCCGGTGAACAGGTTGTATTAATTGAAAATGAATTCGGTGAAATCGGAATTGACGGCGGATTTTTAAAGGAAGCCGGTATTGAAATCAAGGAAATGAATTCCGGTTGCATCTGCTGTTCTTTAGTAGGCGATTTCGGAACCGCATTAAAGGATGTAATTGCAACCTACAGACCGCAAAGAATTTTAATCGAGCCGTCCGGTGTCGGAAAGCTTTCCGATGTTATTAAGGCAGTGGCCGATATCGAGCTTGAAAATGATGAAATGAAGGATGTGAAGCTGAATACCGCTGTTGCTGTCGTGGACGTGTGCAAGGCGAAGATGTATATCAAGAATTTCGGAGAATTTTTCATTAATCAGGTGGAAAGTGCCGGTACGATTATTTTAAGCCGTACACAGAATGTCAGCGAAGAAAAGCTTACCGAAGTTGTCAATCTTTTGAAGGAGCATAATCCAAAGGCAACCATCATTACCACTCCCTGGGATTTGATTGACGGTGCATTGATCCTTAAAAATATGGAATCCGGCAAGTCTTTGGAAGAGGAGCTGATGGAAGAAGTGAAGGCACATCGTGAGGAGGATCGCATCCACGAGGCAGAGCATGAGCATCATCATCACCATCATCACGACGACGAGGATGAAGACGAACACGAACATCATCACCACCATCATGACGATGA
The DNA here is from genome assembly GCA_902783455.1 of uncultured Lachnospiraceae bacterium. GTDB lineage: Bacteria > Bacillota > Clostridia > Lachnospirales > Lachnospiraceae > UBA3766. The sequence continues at coordinate 13,942 of CACZRH010000259.1, forward strand.
GGACGAGGATGAAGACGAACACGAACATCATCACCACCATCATGACGATGAGGACGAGGACGAACACGAGCATCATCACCA
>CACZRH010000260.1 GCA_902783455.1 uncultured Lachnospiraceae bacterium
GCACGCTTATCCTCATATGCATCGCGATCGATAAAATGATACTTATCCGATTTCAATGCCTCGGAAAGTCCGATTTCATGTACACTCATGGCTCCGCCCATGGAAATCGAGCTTCCCTCCGGAATCAGCTCCAGTGCCTTTTTCAAAGCTTCCTCCTTCGTCTCGGCGTAATAACCGGTCATGTTGCGGGACTCCAAACCCTTGATTACGGTCTTTGCCAGAAGTTCATTTCTTTTTACGATGTTTTCATTCATGCTGCTTTCCTTCCCCCTTTTTACTGACTAACATTTATTTTATTATGACTCCCGGAATTCGTCAATTTTATATTCCACGAACCCCTTGTGCTATCTGCCGTTTTACTTCTTCCCGTTACTCTTCTTGTAATGATCGGTAATCGGCTCCATCATCTCTTCGTCATTAAACATCTCTTCCATTTCCGTTACGCTTGCGCTGGCTCTTGCGCAGCTGACCATTTTGGACATGACATCGAAGTTAATCTTTGTACCTTCGGAATCGCATTCATATCGAACCGCTCTGTTCTTTGCAACTCCGAATCTTCCGGCAACCTCCACGGCATCAATGTTCGCACCCATGAAGATGAATTCCCAGCCGTGTTTCTTTTTCTTCTTTTCAACGAGTTTCTTTACCTTTGCGTAATCGTATTTACGGCTCGCATTTTCCATTCCGTCCGTGGTGATGATAAAGAGTGTCTTCTCCGGACGCTCGTCATCCGGCATTTCTTTCTGAACCTTTGCGATATGCTCGATTGCTCCGCCCACCGCATCCAGAAGTGCCGTGCAGCCTCTGACAAAATACTCGTTGTCCGTTAACGGCTCGAGCTTATGCACCGAAACCCTGTCATGCAAAACCTCGGTCCTGTCATCAAAGAGTACGGTGGAAAAAATCACGTCGCCCTCTTCCTTTTTCTGCTTCGCAAGCATGGAGTTGTAACCTCCGATGGTGTCCGCTTCCAGCCCCGACATGGATCCGCTTCTGTCCAAAATAAATACTACTTCCGTAAGTCCCTTCTTCATATGCTGCCTCTCTTTCCGCCTTTTGGCTTATTCGTTATTCAGCGTTTTCCGCTTTCGGAATTCGCTTTTGTTTTCTGTTGTTGAGATCAGTATATGATTTTATGGAATGGACCTGGTCGCTTTCAAAGCGACATTTTTGCATGCGATAATTTCCACTTATTTATTACAAAAAACAATTAATTCGTTATTTTCGAAACCTGTCATAAAAAAGGCGGAATAAAGCTCTCGCTTGCCACATCCCCTTCCTGGATGAACACATTCTCCATCCCCAGCTCCAGGCAGTGTGAAACCACCTTTTCATACTCACGTTTTGTCACTTTTCTGTGAAGCGCCGGATAGGGTGCAAGGCGTTTTCTCTGTGCTTCGGATAAAGCTCCCGGAACATTATAAAGGGGCGTATACTGGCTCATGACGGAAAGATATACATTCGCGCCGTATGTCTCCTTTAAGTAATCAATGACGGAGATGGAATTCTTCACGCCGAGAGGCAGGACAAGATGCCGGATGATGACACCCTTTTTGATAAGCTGCACGGACTCCGATGACTTCCCTTCCACAACCTGATTCCGTACCGCACCTTCTTCCGTTGCAATGCTTTTGCGGGATTGTAAAACAGACTCCCCGAAAATCGTAAACGGCACCTGCCGCATCATCTCCGCAATTGCAGCCTTCGCAACAACGGGATAATCCTTCGCACGGGAATAGTTTGCGGCCATACCGGAATCCATGTACTTAAAATCCGGAAGATAAACATCGATGAATCCGTCCAGCATTTTCAAGGTTTCAACGGATTCATAGGCGGATGAATTATAAACAAACGGCAAATCAAAATCCCGTTCCTTTGCCATTTTGATTGCAGTGCGGATTTCCGGTACGAAGTGGGAAGGCGTCACAAGATTGATATTGTGCGCTCCCTGATTCTTTAAATCAAAAAAAATATCGCAAAGCTCTTCCGGTGTCACTTCCTTTCCGGAACCGTTTTCGGAAATTGCCGCATTCTGACAGTAGATGCATCTTAAATTACAGCCGGTAAAAAAAATCGCACCGCTGCCGCATATACCACTGATACACGGTTCCTCCCAAAAATGCAAAGCGGCGCGTGAAATACGCATGGTATTTCCTTCGCCGCAAAAACCGGTGCCGGAAGCAATCGCATGTTCCGGCCTGTCGTTATTACATTTTCTCGGACATAAATTACAGGTCATAATTAAGTAAAACTTTTATGAGGTCAGATCCTCGCTTTAATATTAAAGCCCCTCTTTTAAAATCAGTGAGGTCTTACATTTACCGCATTTCCTCCGGCAACATCATCGGCCGCCAGATCCACATCCCACCATTCTCCGTCCATGTAAACGGTATTCCATACGTGAGATCCGTCAAACTCGCAGGTTACCGGAATATTCACCTCTTTCATCATCAGATAAAAGCTCCCGGCATATCCGATATCGGAGCATTCGCGAAAATAAAGACAGGAAAAAACTCCGCCCCGGTCTGCGTTATATTTAGTTGTTCTCAGAATATAGTATTTTGCAAGCTGGACCTGCTCAACATCACTGTTTAACCCTTTTATAAAACCGGAGAGCTGCCAGATGCGCAGCATACTGAAGAAGGAAACCGCTTTTGAAGGTCTTCTTATATGAACACGTACACGATAAAGATCGCCGGCTTCGGAATACGAATAGGTATAATGATGCATCTCCGATGCAAGGATTGCATCTATCGCAAAAGCCGCCGGGAACACCCGGTCTAAAATCTCATCCGTCGGTTTTACTTCCGAATCAAAAAGGATCACCTGTTTTGAATGCAGGGCAGAATCCAAAAGAAGCTGAAACATTTCATCTTCCGTTTTCACAGGTTTTGAAACAATACGAAAATGACTGAGCAGATGGATTCCAAAGCCCACGATTACAAGAATCAGAACAATCAGAAGCACTCTCTTCGC
>CACZRH010000261.1 GCA_902783455.1 uncultured Lachnospiraceae bacterium
CTAAATCCAAATGGTTGGTCGGCTCATCGAGAAGAAGGATGTCCGGGTTGCCGAAAAGCGCTTTGGCAAGCAAAACCTTGACTTTTAAATTACCGTCTAAATCCTTCATTAAGGAGTAGTGGTATTCGGTATCAACGCCGAGGCCGTTTAATAAGTTGGCTGCATTGGATTCGGCTTCCCATCCGTCCATTTCCGCAAATTCGCCTTCCAGTTCGCTTGCGCGGATGCCGTCCTCATCGGAAAAATCTTCCTTGGCATAAATGGCGTCCTTTTCCTTCATGACCTCATATAATCTGGGGTTTCCGAGGATTACCGTATCCATTACGGTATAGTCGTCATATTTGAAGTGGTCCTGCTCCAGAACGGAAAGTCGCTGTCCGGGTGTAATGGCAATATCGCCGGTCGTAGTTTCCAAATCACCGGAGAGGATACGTAAGAATGTGGATTTGCCGGCGCCGTTTGCACCGATTAATCCATAGCAGTTGCCTTCCGTGAACTTAATGTTTACATCTTCGAAAAGTGCTTTTTTTCCGAATCTTAAGGATACGTTGTTTGCTGAAATCATGAATCATAAATCCTTTCTTAAGTGCCTTTATTATTCCGTATAAAAGCAGGCATGTGCCTGCTTTTCCCCAAATCATTATCGTAAATCAAGTACCGGTAATCAGTCCTTTAAATCCTGCGATACGACCTGATTCCGTCCGTGTTCCTTGCCGTAATAAAGCCTGGTATCGGCAAGCTGAATTAAGTCCTCGATGCGGTAGTTCTTTTCTGCCTGTGCCACACCGAAGGTCATGGTGACATTTACACGCTGTCCTTCATGCATTACTTCCATGTTAGCAATATTGGTACGCATTCTTTCTGCAATGGCGGTAGCAGTTTGAAGACGTCCGTCAATGACAATCAGGATTTCCTCACCACCCCAGCGACATACAAAGTCGGTGTCACGAAGCTGGGAAGAAATGCTGTCTGCAACGGTAACCAAAACCTTGTCTCCGCAGTCATGTCCGTATACATCGTTGACCTTTTTAAAATGGTCGATGTCACACAGAATAACGCTGAAGGGATGATTTTCCAGTTGCAGGTAATGCATGGAAAGATTCAATTTTTCCATCATGCTTCGACGGTTTGCAAGCTTGGTAAGCGGGTCTTTTCTCGATACCTCCACGAGCTGCTGGTTTCTTCGCTGCAGCTGGGATGTATTGGATTTCATTTCCCAAACGAAGAGAAGTGAAAAAACAATACAGAATAAGAAGGTAACGAATGCATTGAAAAGACGGATGATCAGAGTCAGAATCGGTCTGCTTGACAATACCTCGGGAATCGTGAAAAACGGCTCCGAAACAACAATCGTAAAGAAGGTTAACAGCGTAAGGAAAGAAAAGACATAGCAGTACGCAGTATTGTGTTTCATGTCCTTCACGGTTGACGTGATATAAAAAATAGTCGGAATCATCGCAAAACAGTACATGGAGTATCCGAGCATCGATCCGTAGGAAAAAGAGATCAGGCTGACGGCAAACAGTACTTCGATTTCCGCAATCAGGCTTACAATAAAATAATGTTTCTTTTTTGCCAGAGACAGTAATCCGAAATAGAGAAGGATTGCAAAAATATGGAATGCAACTAAAAGCTCATTTTTCAGAATTGCAAAAAATACCAGTGATACCACATGAATAATTGCAAAGCAGATGCATATATAATTGAATTTACGTCTGTCGGAAAGAACTTCTTCTCCGGTAGACAGACTTTTAATATTTCGATAGATTCCTTTGAGGAAATTAATCATAATATGCTCCATACGGTAAACCATAAAAAATCACTTTATATCTTACCACTATTATTCTAAAAAGAAAAGGTTTGTCTGCCGTGGAAAAGTGAAAAAATGAGAAAAAATGAGAAAAAGAGAGAAAATATTAAAAAATTAAAGAGAAAACGACTTATCAGTGTTTGCGCATTGTGCATAAAAAAACTATTATAGACCATGGTTAGCACTCGAACAGAAAGAGTGCTAACAAGAAAAAGAATCGTAAAGAAATCAAATTTTAAGGATTTGAACAATAGAAGGAGGCGAAAAGCTATGAGTAAATTGGTACCACTTGGTGACAAAGTTGTTTTAAAGCAGCTTGAAGCGGAAGAAACTACTGCATCGGGGATTGTTCTTCCCGGACAGAGTAAAGAAAAACCGCAGCAGGCAGAGGTAATTGCGGTAGGACCCGGAACTCTTCCTGACGGAAAAGAAGTGAAGATGGAAGTAGCCATCGGCGATCAGGTAATTTATTCCAAATATACCGGAACCGAAGTAAAAATAGGCGAAGAAGAGTTTATTATTGTAAAGCAGTCTGATATTCTGGCAATTTTAAAATAAAATATCAGAAAGTAATTCGTAATCAAAAATTAATTCGGAGGTAAGATAAAATGGCAAAAGAGATTAAATACGGCTCAGACGCAAGACAGTCTTTGGAAGCCGGTGTAAACAAACTTGCAGATACGGTCCGCGTGACTTTGGGACCGAAAGGAAGAAACGTAGTACTTGATAAATCCTACGGCGCTCCCTTAATTACAAACGACGGTGTTACCATTGCAAAGGAAATCGAGCTTGAAGATGCATTCGAAAACATGGGTGCACAGCTTGTAAAAGAAGTTGCTACCAAGACCAATGATGTAGCAGGTGACGGAACCACAACCGCAACCGTTCTGGCTCAGGCAATGATCGGTGCCGGAATGAAGAACTTGGCAGCAGGCGCGAATCCGATTATCTTAAGAAAAGGTATGAAGAAAGCAACCGAATGTGCAGTGGATGCCATCAAGGAAATGAGCTCCAAGGTAAACGGCAAGGAGCATATCGCAAGAGTTGCGGCAATCTCCGCAGGCGATGACGAAGTCGGCAACATGGTAGCGGATGCAATGGAAAAGGTTTCCAAGGACGGCGTTATCACTATCGAGGAAAGCAAGACCATGCAGACCGAACTTGATCTGGTAGAAGGTATGCAGTTTGACCGCGGATATCTTTCCGCATACATGGCAACCGATATGGAGAAGATGGAAGCCGTACTCGACAATCCGTATATCTTAATTACCGATAAGAAAATC
>CACZRH010000262.1 GCA_902783455.1 uncultured Lachnospiraceae bacterium
ACCGAGTGCAATCGCCGCATTTCCCATTACATATTCTTTTTTCATGTTCTGCTCCGAATTAATAATAGTTTTATGGTTTCATTTCTTTTATTAACGCATAATAACTTAAATATTATACCATATTTAAAGCTTTTTTGCACGTAAAAAGGGCGGTTGCCAAACCGTTTTTCGTTCGATAACCGCCCCGCTTATATTTACTTTCTTCTTATCTTCCGGTTTCCTTCTTGTACTCTGCCACGTTCGTTTCCAATACAGTCTTTCGAATCGGAAGAATACGTCCCGGTGATACAGATAATTCATCATATCCCATTGCCAGGAATTCTTTCGTAAGGCTTAAATCCGCACCGAGTTCCCCACAGATTCCTGCCCATGCACCGTGACGATGAGCCGCATCCGCAATCATCTGAAGCATGCGCATAATTGCCGGATGGTGGGAATCATAAAATTCATCAAGGCTCTGATTCTGTCTGTCAATTGCAAGCGTATACTGGGTTAAGTCATTGGTTCCGACACTGAAGAAGTCCACTTCTTCCGCAAGCTCATCGGCTACCATTACGGCTGCCGGAGTTTCAATCATAATGCCGAGTTCGATATTTTGATCATACCCAAGTCCGTCCGCATCGAGTTCCTTCTTCACCTCATCCACGATTGCTTTGATTTTCTTCACTTCCCCTACGGAAATAATCATCGGTAACATGATGGAAATTTTACCGAATGCACTTGCGCGTAAAATTGCACGAAGCTGCGTCTTAAATACTTCCGGTCTGGTTAAACAGATTCTGATTGCGCGAAGTCCCATTGCCGGATTTTCCTCTTTCGGAAGTTCGAAATAATCCGCCTGTTTATCCGCACCGATATCCAGTGTACGAATGATTACCTTCTTTCCTGCAAGCGTCTGCGCTACCTGTTTGTAAATCGCAAACTGCTCTTCCTCTGTCGGATAATGATCGGATCCGAGGTAGATAAATTCCGAACGGAACAGTCCGATTCCGCCGGCATCATTCTGAAGTACAAGTCCCAAATCCTTGGTATTTCCGATATTTGCATACAGATTGATTTTCTGCCCGTCTAAGGTAATATTCTCTTTGCCTTTTAACTGATTTAAGAGATTTTTCTTTTCTTCTTCTTTCTGAAGAAGTGCTTTCTTCGCCGTCAGCACATCCTCATCCGGCTCCACATAAAGCTTCCCTTCATAGCCGTCTACCACTGCAAGACAACCGTTTACCTCATCGGAAAGCGGTACCGGACATCCGATTAGAGCCGGAATACTCATAGTTTTCGCAAGAATGGAAGTATGGGAATTTGCGGAACCGTGAACGGTAACGAAAGAAAGGATTAAATCCTTATCCATCTGAACCGTCTCGGACGGTGCCAAATCATCGGCAACCACAATCACCGGTTCGTCCGATGCAATGCCGCCGCCTGATGCGCCGGATAAAACATTTAACAGTCTCTCCGTAATATCCTTGATATCCGTTGCCCTTCCGCGGAAATATTCATCTTCCATCTCAGAGAACATTTTGAAAAAATTATCGCCGGTCGTTGCAACTGCATATTCTGCGTTTACACCCTCGGTATCGATAATATTTTCAACCGAATCAATAAAATCCCCGTCCTCTACCAAAAACTGATGCGCTTCAAAAATCTCAGCTCCGGACTCTCCTACTTCCTTTAATGCTTTGTCATACAATGCCTGAAGCTGTTCCATCGCCGTTTCGCGAGCTTTTTCGTAGCGCTTCTTTTCAGCCTCGCAGTCATCGACTTTTACACGTTTTACAGACTGTTCCTGCTTGGTATAAACATAAATTTTACCGATAGCGATTCCTTCAAAAACCGCTTTGCCGTCATAAACTACCATACCCTTGACACCTCCTTAACCGCAAAATTATTAACCCATTTATAACCCCTATAAAATAAGGGTAACATTGTTAGCGGGGTTTGTAAAGGAAGGAAAAAGATATGTAGTTACGCCTTTATAATTGCGTCTTTCACGGCCTTTGTAAATTCGCCGATTTTTTCGGGTGAATTCTGTTTTTCTTTTTCCAGGATTCGAATAATTGCGGATCCGATAATGGCTCCGTCGGAAATGGAGGCCATTTTAGCCGCCTGTTCCGGATTGGAGATTCCGAAACCGATTGCACAGGGAACGTCCGTATTGGCGCGGATTACCGAGATAATGGCGGGCAAATCGGTTGTAATTTCGCTTCTCATTCCGGTAACACCGAGACTGGAAACCACATAGATAAAGCCTGTCGCTTCCTTTGCAATCATGGCAATTCTGCCTTCGGAGGTCGGAGCAATAAAGGAAATCAGATCCACTCCGCAGACATCACAAAGCGGTTTAAATTCTTCTTTTTCTTCAAACGGAAGGTCCGGAAGAATCAGTCCGTCAACGCCCCGCTCCTCGCATTTTTTCAAAAAAATCTCAGCCCCGTAGGAATAAACCACATTTGCATATGTCATAAAGCAGATTGCTACATCTGTTTCCTTTCGGATTTCGCTGACTAAATCAAATACCTTATCCGTCGTCACTCCGCCCGCAAGCGCCCTTATATTGGCGCCCTGGATAACCGGTCCTTCTGCAGTCGGATCGGAAAACGGAATTCCGAGCTCAATGATATCCGCACCGTTTGCGGCCATCTGAAGAACCGCTTTTTTCGTTGTTTCCAAATCCGGATCCCCGCATGTGATGAAGGGAATGAATACTTTGCCGTTTGCAAATGCTTTTTCTATTCTGCTCATAATCCGACTCCTTGTTTGTAAATCCATAAATCGCAAAAATCTCTACCTGTATAATTCTCTACCCTCAAATTTCTATACTCGTAAAATCCTCTACTCGTAAATCTCTTCTCCGCGATATCTCGCAATTGCCGCGCAGTCCTTGTCTCCGCGTCCGGAAATCGTGATGACGATGATTTTATTCGGATCCATCTTCGGCGCAATTTTCATCGCATGTGCCACTGCGTGTGCGGATTCAATTGCAGGAATGATGCCCTCCGTCTTTGCAAGATATTCAAATGCTTCTACTGCTTCTTCATCCGTTATTGCCACATACTCGGCGCGGTGAATGTCATGAAGATATGCATGTTCCGGTCCGATTCCGGGATAATCAAGTCCCGCCGAAATCGAATATACCGGTGCAATCTGCCCGTACTGGTCCTGGCAGAAATAGGATTTCATTCCGTGAAAAATACCAAGCCTTCCGGTATTGATGGTAGCAGCCGTTTCATACGTATCGATACCACGTCCCGCTGCCTCACAGCCGATCAGTGCGACCTCTTTGTCTTCGATAAAATGATAGAAGCTTCCGATTGCATTCGACCC